>JAUSOA010000253.1 GCA_030656435.1 Acholeplasmataceae bacterium
ATCTCCATGCATAAAGCTCACCATAATTTTTTTAAACGACAGCATGTTCATAGCCTACTCCAAGTTGCTTGACATTTGTCTTTGCACCTTCTGGAATAAAATCTCCATGTAAGCTGAAGCTAGTTGCTCCCCAAACATATAGATTACCGTTTGAATCTACTGCAAAAGCATTGTAGATAGTTAATCCAATTTGAGTAACTTCAACAGTACCATCTTGTAATTCTGGTGGTAATGTGAGTACCGCATCAGATGCAATACCAATGAAACGGATGGTTCCATCCTCAAGGAGTACTAAAGCGTTATTGAAGTTTGATACAACGTCTACCGCTTTAATAGGTATAGTTTTTGCTTCATCTTCATAAAACATATATGGTGAACGATTCATTACGTCACCTACGTTATTTGCTCCAACGCCCCAAATATAAACTGCGCCGGATTCTGTTATTGCGATTGTACGTTCAATTCCACCTTTGACAAAAACAATTTTATCACTTGCGAAATTTGAAACAAATCGTTCATGAATTTGTGCTTGAAATTGATGATTATAGCCCCATAGGTAAACTACACCTTGGTCATCTACTGCTATTAAATGCTGTGAACCAGCAGATACATCAACGATGTTCTTTGTTTTTATTATTTCTGGAACATCTAAAATACCACGGTATTTTGCACCCCATACAAAAATGTTGCCATCTGCTGATAAACCAATGGAATTTGCATTACCGGATTCTATTTCTACGATACCTTCTTTTATTAATTGTTTTGGTACATTTAAGTATTGATAATTAGGAGGAAGATTACGATGAAATGTATTTGTATAATAAAGATTTAGTGGAACAAAAAGTGATAATCCAAATGAAAATAGGAAAATAGCAATAAATCCTATAATACCAATGACTGCCAGTTTGTTTTTAATAAATCTTCTTGCGATGACTTTCCCTGGAGAAAGTAATGCTTCTTCTTTATATACGTCAATTGGTCCTCTATTCGGAAGGAATAATCTTTTGAATAAATCAACGATTGACTTTAGTATTCTTTTAAGTGTTGTCATGATTTATCCTCCTATTCCAATTTGACGCGTGGATCAACAAGTGCATAGCTAACATCCATAACGATATTTGCAACAAGTGCTAAGACAGCGTAAAACATATTAAGTACAAGAACTAAATTATAGTCATTCACACGTAGTGATCGAATCAATACAGTTCCGATTCCATTCCATACGAAAATCTGCTCTGTAATGGCTGACCCACCGAACAATCCTACGATGGAAAAAGATAGAATTGTAACAACTGGTATTAATGCATTACGGAAAGCATGTGAGTAAATAACGACTTTTTCTCTCAAGCCCTTAGAACGTGCTGTACGAATATAATCTTTGCTTAAAGCTTCCAGCATTGATCCACGAACATAACGAATCGTACCAGCGAGTGCACCAAGAGTAAGGGTGGCAACCGGTAAGACTAAATGTTGTAGAAACTTTCCATAATACGCTGGACTTCCTGGATTTTCATAAGGCATTCCGCCTGATGGTAACCAACCGAGGTTAAGAGCGAATATGAAAATTAATGTTAATCCAATGAAAAATGTAGGCATAGAAATACCAACTAGTGAGAAGATTTGCCATCCACGATCGTGGAATGAATCCTTCTTGACTGCTGATTTAATACCCACTGGAATCGAGATTAAAAAGGCTAAGGAAATAGAGAATACATTAATAATAATACTGTTGCGCAGTGGTTCTTTTAAAACCTCTCTGACCGCTAGTTGATAATTGGAGGAATATCCATAATCTCCTACAATCATATTTCTCATCCAAATTAAATATTGAATAGGAATTGGTTTATCTAAGCCTAATTTGATTAATGCTGCATCATATAGCTGCTGATAAATGACTGGGTCTTGTATCGATCCTGGTGGTATCATATAACGAACAGGATCACCTGGCATCAGTTTCATTATCGTAAATAGCATAATTGAAATGATGATTACGACTGGCAATAGAGAAAGCAGTCTTCTTAGTAAAAACTTGAGCATGTTGCCTCCTTTTCCGAAAAGTAAGGAGAGCGTATAAAACCTACTCTCCTCATTTTCAAGTTCTAATTAAATTTTTTGTGTAATCTTAGGTATTATCCTTCGAAATACATGTCATTGATTTGAGCTGTCCAGTTCCAGAATGGAGTAGTTTCAACACCCTTTAGCTTAGCATCAAATACATCATAATATTGGTTAGAATATAGTGGGACGTTTGGAATTAACTTGTTCCAACGAAGTTGATATTCTCTCCATAAAGCTAGATAAGCAGTTGTATTTCCTGGTTCAACAGTACGTAAAGCAGTTGTTAACTCATCAAGAGTTCTTTCAGCACCAACAAGTGGAGCAGCTGGGCTAAGAGGAGTATCTTTTAATTGGTGAGCATTTTGCCATGTTCCAAGGAAATCAGAATGCCATGAATAGTATGGGTCATAAGCTACTGAGAAGTTAGTTGCTAAGTTGAAGATATGATATTTCTTTTCAGCAAGTGTTAACTCATATGAATAGTAGTAATGATCAAGTAAAGTAGCGAAGTCACCGATAGTGATATCATACTTAATACCAGCAAGTTGCATATTAATTTCATACTTAGCTTGAAGTGAAGTTGTAACTTCATTATTTTCAGTACCGAAATGTCTAATTACTAGTTGTTCACCAGCTGCATTGTGACGGAAGTAATTGCTTCCAGCAGTTGCTAAAGCTGGGTTAAATGGAGTTGTTCCATTTGCTTCAAACTTATAATCTGATTGATCAAGAGCCGCGTTTGCTTGAGTGATTGAGAATGCATACTTGTTAATGTTAGCATCGACCCAATCTTCTGATTGTACATACATCCATTGTGCAAGACCGTATTCTGAGTATGTGATTGAACCATATCCATCAAGAACGACGTCTGTTACATATTGACGATCAGTTAAGTAAGCAATTGCTTGACGCACTTTATAATCCATAGTTGGACCAAAATGAGCTTGCATAGCTACTAAACCATAACCATTACGTGAGTAGTATTGAGTAGCTGTAGATGCAGCAGCCTGAGCAGCTTGAATCTTAGAACCTTCAATAACGCCAGTAACTAGATCGATTTCGCCAGAGATAACTAGGTCAACGTCTAATGTTTGGTTAACACGCTTGATAATAATGTTTTGAATAGTTGGAGTCTTGCCAGCATAGTTACCCTTAAAGTTGTCATTCTTAACTAATGTAACAACTTGGTTAACGAAGCTTACAAACTTGTAAGGTCCAGAAGTAACAACTGGAGCATAACGATATCCACCAATTTTAGCAACGTCAGCTAATAATGCGAAGTTACCAGCACCAACTTTAGCGCCGTCAGCGTTAGAGTCAATAGTAGCACCAGCAGGAGCTAATACGTGCATTGGCATTGGACCGAATGATGCGTATAGAGTTTCATAGAAGTAAGGAAGCTTAGTACCTGAGATTGTAACTGAGAAGCTATAATCGCCAAGAAGTTTAACGCCCTTAAATCTTACATCTGCTGAAGTTGTTCCAGCACGATAGTCTGCATAACCAACTAATGAGTCACCAGCTGTAGATGAAGCACCAGCAGATACCCATTCTTTTGAAGCTGACATTAGAATTGCAAATACGTAGTCGCTAGCCTTAATTGGCTTATCATCAGACCATAGTAGATCTTCATGAAGTACGAACGTATATGTCTTGTCTTGAACAGTTACTGCATTTTCTCCTGTACCGACAACTCTATCAGCTACTGATGTAGCAACTGTCTTAACGACCGTTTCGTTCAAAACGATTTCGCCAAGTGGAGTTGTAGCGTAAGTACCATAACTAAATATAAGGTCTCTTACCCAGACATCATACGCACTGTTACCAAAACCAGACATGAAGTTACCACTAATTTCTGGTGAACCAACAACTAGTGTTTGTTCTTCAGCAGGCTTAGCATCACCGCAGGCAACAAGGACAAGAACTGTGACAAGAGCAATAACTAATGTTAATGCACTTTTTACAAATTTTTTCATTCAGTTTCCTCCTAAAATTTCTCTTTCTTCTTACACTTCTTGTTTGAGTGTTTCCTTAATTATATATTTAAGCCCTATTCTTGTCAATACTTTTTTTTATTTGTAAACGTTTACAGAAAGAAACGCATCGATTTTCATCTTTTATATTTAATATAAAGGTTTACGATTTTCATAAAAATATGGCTTATAGTGGCATATTTGACCCTTTATTCGTATTTTTTATAAATTGAGAATACAATATATCCAAAATCAGTTCAATGTCGTTTTCATAAAATTTAAAAAGAAAAAAGGCGCTAACGCCTTTTCTTTATTCTTTTTTACATCTTATTTACTTTTTATACTTCGACTGTGTAATCCATGGCTGCATATCTCTTATACATTGTCCATCTTCTCTTTGCATCGAAAAGGTTCTTATCAAGTAGTTCTTGAGCATGATCAGGATTGATTTGAGCTAACTGTGAATATCTAGATTCAGAAAGAAGGTAATCATGATACTTATCCCAAACTGGTTGCTTAGAATCAATAATGAAAGGATTCTTTCCTTCTTGTTCTCTTCTTGGGTCAAATCTAAATGTTGGCCAGTAGCCACACTCTGTAGCTAGCTTAGCTTGAGCAAATGTATTGGTCAAACCACCCTTGATACCGTGTTCGATACAAGGTGCATACGCGATAATTATAGAAGGACCTTCGAAGCTTTCTGCTTCCTTAAATGCTCTTAGCACTTGAGCAGGAGATGCACCGTGTGAGATTTGAGCAACGTAAACGTGACCATAACTCATTGCGATTGCAGCTAAGTCTTTCTTCTTCGTTCCTTTACCTGCAGCAGTAAACTTCGCAATTGATCCAGTAGGAGCAGATTTAGAAGATTGTCCACCAGTGTTTGAATAAACTTCTGTGTCAAGAACTAAAATGTTAACATCTTCGTTATTAGCTATGACATGATCGATACCACCGTATCCAATGTCATAAGCCCAACCATCTCCACCCATGATCCACTGTGAAATCTTCACAAAGTAATCCTTGAGGCTTAACAGTTCTTTTGCATAAGGAGCATTAATCTTTTCAAGCATAGGGACCATTTCTGATTTAAGCTTTCTAGTTTCTAATGCACTCTTTCTATTGGTAATCCATAGTTCAGCTAATGCTTTAAGTTCTGCTGGCATTTCTGGCATATGGTTGACGAGTAACGTTTGAACTCTATCTCTCATGGTTTCATAAGCAATTCTCATACCGAAACCGAATTCTGCGTTATCTTCAAATAGTGAGTTAGCCCAAGCTGGACCATATCCTTCAGGGTTTGTAGTATATGGAGTAGCTGGGAAAGATGCACCATAAATAGATGTACAACCAGTTGCGTTCGCAAATACCATATGATCCCCATAAAGCTGTGTTAATGCCTTGATATAAGGAGTTTCTCCACAACCTGAACATGCACCTGAGAATTCAAATAAAGGCTGGTTAAAGCTTAAATTCTTAGGATTGTCAACACCTAAATCTTTATAGGTTACTTCGTTAAAGAAGTAATTTGCTGTCTGTTGTGCGCCTTTAGCAAGTTCATCTCCGATTGGTACCATAGCAAGTGATTTCGTAGGTGTAGGACATACCTGGACACAGATTCCACATTCTGTACAATCTAGTGTAGATATTTGAATGGTAAACTTAAGACCTTCCATACCCTTACCCTTAGCATCTAACATTTTTGCACCTTCAGGAGCGTTAGCAACTTCAGTACCATCAGCTAAGAATGCACGGATAACAGCATGTGGACATGCGAATACGCATTGGTTACATTGAATACAGTTTTCAGATCTCCACTCTGGAACAAAGTTAGCAATACCACGCTTTTCATAAGCAGTTGTACCGTTTTCCATATGTCCATCCTCGTAGCCAAGGAATGTAGATACAGGAAGAGAATCTCCTTCAATCGCGTTGACGATATCAGCAATTTTTCTAACAAAGTCTGGACAATCTGATGTTTCAGCTGGAACTTCATCGACTAATAATGCCCAATCTGTTGGCACTTTAATTTCTACTAAATTTTTATAACCAGCATCGATTGCAGCATTGTTTAATTCAACAATTGCTTCACCCTTACGGCCATAAGTCTTTTCAGCATATTCCTTCATGTATTTATTCGCATCATCAGCATTCATGAGTTGATCATTTAACTTAAAGAATGCAGATTGCATAATTGTGTTAATTCTTCTACCTAAGCCTATTTCATAAGCTAAGTCAACCGCATTGATAACATAAAACTTAACCTTCTTTTGCGCAAGCTGACGCTTAACTTTATTAGGAAGTAAAGTTGCAATATTTTCTGGGCTTGTTGTTGTATTTAATAGGAATGTTCCACCTTCTCTAATTCCCTTTAACATATCGTATTTTGTAAGATATGTATCAACTGAACAGGAGACGAAATGTGGATAGTTAACTAAATAAGTTGAGCGAATAGGTTTCTTTGAGAAACGTAAATGCATACGTGTAACACCACCAGCTTTTTTAGAGTCATAAGACGCATAAGCCTGTGAGTATAATGTTGTATGGTCCCCAACGATTTTAGTGATATTCTTACATGCACCTACGGTACCATCTGAACCAAGTCCAAAGAATAATAATTCAGTTGAATCCTTATCGCTAATTTCTCTTGTGGTGTCAATTGGTAATGATGTATGTGTAACATCGTCAATAATTCCCACTGTGAAATGATTTTTTTGTGGACCGGCCATGTTTTCGTATACAGAAAGAACAAGGGCTGGAGTCGTATCCTTTGAGGATAATCCATAACGACCACCTAAAATGAGTGGTTGATGTTTTTTACCATAATAAATCGATTGAACATCTAAGAATAATGGGTCTCCTGTAGCACCAGCTTCTAAAGTTCTGTCAAGTACTGTTATTCTTTCAACAGTCTCAGGCATAGCCTTTAAGAAATATTCTGCACTAAATGGACGATATAAATGAACAGATAATAAACCGACCTTTTTACCTTCAGACATTAAATAATCGACAGTTTGTTGAGCAGTTTCAATCACTGAACCCATCGCAATGACTACATCAGTTGCTTTTGGATCACCATAATAAACAAATGGTGCATAGTTTCTACCAGTAACCTTAGAAATTTCTTGCATGTAATCATTAACGATACCTGGAATCACATCGTAATGTGATGCTTGTAATACTTTAGTTTGGAAGTAAACATCCTCACCTTGTGCAGTACCACGTGATACTGGGTGTTCTGGGTTTAACCCCTTGGATCTAAACTTAGCAACTGCTTCTTTATCGAGAAGCTTGTCAAATAGTTGATAATCAAGCACTTCAATCGATTGAACTTCGTGCGAAGTTCTAAAACCATCGAAAAAGTGAACGAATGGAATACTTGATTTGATTGCTGCTAAATGCGCAATACCACCTAAGTCCATTGCTGATTGTACGGAAGTTGATGCAAGCATTGCCCAACCTGTTTGACGAGCAGCCATAACGTCTTGATGGTCACCAAAAATTGATAAAGCCTGAGCAGCAATACTTCTTGCAGCTACATGCATTACACCTGGAAATAACTGACCAGCAATCTTATACATGTTAGGAATCTTTAATAGTAATCCCTGAGAAGCTGTAAATGTAGTGGTTAACGCACCCATTTGCAAGGAACCATGAACTGTTCCTGCTGCACCTGCTTCACTTTGCATTTCAATAACTTTGACAGGCATACCGAATAAATTCTTTTTGCCTTCTGAAGCCCAAAGGTCAACATATTGCGCCATTGGTGTTGATGGTGTAATCGGATAAATTCCGGCTACTTCAGTAAACGCGTAAGCACAGTATGCTGCCGCTTCATTACCATCCATTGATAAAATCGTCTTTTTTGCTACCATAATACTCCCTCCTGAAACTCATATCTTTTATTTTTTGATCATTTCGTAAATACTACTCATAAATAAAACATGTTTTAAAACAATTCGCTAAATCAAAGTCATAGATGATTCGACTTAATACATATATTCTTCACATGATTATTCATCATCAACATCTCATTTGCAAGAACTTTTCTGCTAATTTGTTAAAAATAAACATAATCAACATAAAAAAACAAACGTTATGCTCAACATTAGTATTATACTCTAATTGTCAATAAAAATACACCCTAAAATGTCAAAACTGTATACAATGTAAACTTTGTAAACAAGGTAAACAAAATTTCCCATAATCTTGTTTTTAATTCATTTACATTTTGCTTATCCTTGATTGAAAGCTAACTAAACCATAGGTAAATGAAAATGATATTGATTTGTATTTCATTTCTTTAGGTTTATATTTTACTCGTATTTTTGTTATTTACTAAATTTTGCTACTCATATCGAAAGGTTAGTGTATTACCTTCAATCACAAGATCAAACCAGAACTTTTTTTATTCCATATCCAATTTTTACCTACATCAACTCACATAATCCATTGTTAAAAATAAAAAAAGGCTCCCTCTAAAGATTAAGTATCCAATAAGATACCTCTTCTTTAATGATTGGAAGCCAAATGAAATCAAAGTGGTGCGGGTGACAGGAGTTGAACCTGCACGCCTTGCGGCGCTAGATCCTAAGTCTAGTGCGTCTGCCAATTTCGCCACACCCGCGCAAAAAGAATTATACCTTTTTTTTCAAAAGGTGTCAATTCTTTTTCTAAATATTATATTCTTTTCTTTTTTACGTAGTAAGCGACACCAAATCCTAGAATAGAAAGTCCTGATGCGATAGAAATATAGAGAAGATAAGGAGCATTATTTTCTTCCTCTATGACATCAATTCTTATTCTAGTCGTCTCTGCGTTTCCATTGGATTCAAAACTTAAGTAAACATAATAACTTCCGCTTTCTTTTTCGTTGTTCTTATATTCATTAAAAAGAATACGCACGTGTGAGGCTGTAATTCCTGAAAGTTCTAATTGTGTTTTGAACCAATTTATTATATCTGTATCACTCATGGTATCAGCAACTGATTTCTCAATAATCTTTTCATTGGTTTCAAAAATTGGTCCCTTATTTTCGATGACATGAATCTGAATATTTTTCAATGTCGTGTTCATTTGAGAGTCGGATGCGCTTAAAGTCATTTGATAGACTCCTGGAATCACTTTTTGATTATAAACGTTATAGGATATGGAGACACTCACATTACCATCGACATCATCAATAGCATGATATTTTGAGAGTATGGATGCATTTGATAGTGTTGCGTCTGTTGTATATAGATAGATTAATTGTGGTCCCGCTATATTAGGCCCTATTTTGTCGACAAGTGTCACAGGTACTTCTAGAGTCGATTTGTTTCCACTCAAATCGGTTGCTTCAAATAAGACATGATAAGTTCCAACTGAAGTTGCAGTTGAATAGGTGTCACTTAGTATAGAGAGGCTTGAACTCGGTATCGAGTCAACATTATCGGTTACAATAAGCATCGTTTTAATCTCACTCACATCGATTTTATCAACAAGCGGTATTTCTATCAATTCAGGAATGGATATGATGGGACTTGTTAAATCGAAAATTTTGATGTCTAATATATATTTCTTCGTGATTAAGTTATGGGTGACTTGAAACATCATTTGATAGGTACCTGGTAGTTTAGAACTTCCTGAATAGGAATCTTGTATGACATCATAAACAATCGCATGTCCTTGTGAATTATAAGCTGTTACATAACTCTTAATTTGATTCATAGTTAACGGGTTATCGTAATCCATTGGTACTAATCCTTGGTAAGTCATGACTTCCGATGAGTGAACGTAGGGTACAAAACCATCGAAATCGACATAACTCCCCTCATAAAGCATTGCATTGTATGAATTTGTTCGACCATTTGGCATAAAAAGAATTTGAATCCATTCATTTAAGGTTGTGAATTCAAAATAGGCTCTCTCACTATTTCGATCTTCTATTATAAAGCCATGATGATAAAATGTTCCATCATCTTCATCAATTCCTACATAAACTCCACTTAAATCCATGGTAAGCTGACCTAAATAATCGAAATCAAAAACAAGTGTGTAGGTTGTATTTTCTTTTACACGAATTGGTTCAATAGTCTGTGCATAATATTCCGGAGTTTCAAGTACTAGAATATTGCTTAAACTTAAATAGTTTTTTCCCTTCGGTAAAGCATCATACTGACCTGCATCTGAACTAAAGTTTCCAAATAAAATAAATATAAAGCACAACAAAATAAAAGTCATCATTTTTTTCATATTATTTCCTCCTGCTTTATGGTAGTTAGAAATCAATATTTTTACTTTAATAAAAAAAAAGAACCAGTAGGTCCTTATGGTAATTCATGGCAGGGCTAGCTGGATTCGAACCAACGATCGCAGGGTCAGAGCCTACTGCCTTACCGCTTGGCTATAGCCCTATAAAGAGCTTTACTTGATTAAGATGGCAGGCCCAGCTGGATTTGAACCAACGATGAGGGAGTCAAAGTCCCTTGCCTTACCCCTTGGCTATGGGCCTATCTTAAGTAGTGGGGCGGCCGAAGGGAGTTGAACCCTCCAGTGTCGGAGCCACAATCCGATGCGTTAACCGCTTCGCCACGGCCGCCGTGTGATAGCGCAATTACTATTATACAATAATATTCCCTTTTGTAAAGTGAAATTATGTAATTTTTTAGATTTAGTTGTGAATTATCGCCATTTCTTGTATCCTATTCTAGAAAGGTGTGAATACTCATGTTAAAGTGGCTTATTAGATTCTTCTACTTAATGATTATATCCATAGCAACCATCTATGTCTATGGAAGCGCGAACTATTCTAGACTTGAAGCTTATTACTCAGATTATATGGAGGAACATCTCGATGATGCACAGACATACCTAAAAGGTATCAATACGCTCATGGGACTAGATTATTACTCTAATTCTGCAGTTTATCAATATGTTCAAGATAGTGGAAATCATCAATTGACTGTAAGTATATACGCAATTGGTGTGACTTTAAATAACGAATTATATGACGGCTTAATGATTTATGTGAATAATGTTAAAATTCGCGAAGAAGGCGTTCTTGTTGAAAACCCGAAGTTGAAAATAACAGTAACTTTAGATCAAAGCACATACAAGAGTGGTGATGATTTTATCAGTACAGCAACAGTTCTTTTTGACCCTGATAAAGCATTCCCTTACTCCTATGTTCCAAATGTGTTTTTGCTGTATGCTGATAATTACTTGAAGGTAGTGAATCAAGATATTTATGCGAACATCGAACGTATCTCTATTTCCTATTCAAACGGAACTTTAGATGATAAAAATGCACTCGTTTATAATGATTCTCTTCTCTTTTTAGGAACAGATATTATCGCTAGTGAAGCTGCATTTAATAAAACTAATGATTTAGTTCTTAATCCTGATGATTTTAGACTATCCAAACAATTCGCTGGTGAACAGCCAACTGCTGAGGAACTTCTATCATTCAATTTAATTACTGATCGTGGTGACCTAGGCGAATATAATATATTAATTTGGAGAACGATGATTATTTATGTTTTAATTATCGGTGCGTTAACCTATGTTTTATTCTTCCATAAGATTGTGAAGGCTAAAATTCAAGAAAAACGATATCAAACAAAAGATGATAATAAAAAAGAAGTCAATGCAGTACCTATATTTAAAGATATCGAATATAAAGATGATGGAAAGTAATTTCCATCTTTTTTTCTTTTTAGATTGCTTTTAACGTTTTTTATATGCTATACTTATAAATGCGCTTAGGGGTATAGTGTCAACGGTAGCATACCGGTCTCCAAAACCGTCGGTGCGGGTTCGAATCCTGCTACCCCTGCCATTTAAGAAATTCAAGGACGTTCAATGAACGCCCTTTTTTCTTAATCCATTTTGAGTTTAACTGTAATTCTTGTACCCTTACTGAGTGTTGAAGTTAATTCAACTGTACCGTTATATTTTAACGCGATATGCTTAACTATGGCAAGTCCTAATCCGGTGCCACCATCTAGTCTTCCTTTATCAACTCTGAAAAATCTTTCAAATACTCTTTGTTGATGTTCAGGCTCTATTCCAAATCCTTGATCCTTAACAATAAAGATAACCTCTTTATCGATTTGATCTAGGGTAATTTCAACCTTTTTGTTGGGATCGCTATATTTAATTGCATTTTCGATTAAGTTCTTAAATAGCTTATGAATATCGAGTGGATCACACATGACTTTAATAGACTTGGACTTTGTGCTTAAATTGATATTTTTAGAAATAGCGAATGGTGACTGGGTATCTAATACTTCATTTAATATTTGATGTAAGTCCTGCTTAGAATATATTTTTTCCTTTAAGTTCTCTAATCTAGAGAGCATGAGCATGTCTTCGACTAACGCAGCCATCGTTTCGGTTTGCTTAACAATTTGGTGTGAGGAATCTTTGATTTCATCACCCTTGATTAAACCATGCTCTATAAGCTCTGCATACCCTCTAATTGCAGTTAAAGGTGATTTGAGTTCGTGAGATGCGTGTGAGAAGAAATCTCGTTTCATTTGCTCAATTGCACGCTCTTGGCTCACATCTTTAAATAAGGCAAGAACAGTTGCTTCTGTGTGATTGAAGCCCTGTGCATTGACAAAGAAAACTCTAACTTCCATTGTCTTTCCATCCATTTTAGAATCAAAGGTTGAGGATTGATGCTCTAGATTTGCTTTCGTGATAGCATCTCTAATTTGGGTATCTCGGATTGCATAATAGCTCGGTTTTAAATATGCATCTTCACTAATGTTAAATAAGCTTTTTGCATCATCATTGAAATAGACAAGTTGTTCTTCTTTATTAAAAAGCATGACGCCTTGCTTCAGTTCATTTAATATTTCGTTGAGTTGAATTTGATAGGATTCAATCGATTTTAGATTTCTCAAGGTTGCTAAGTTAATTCCATTAATCTCATGGATAATCTCATTAATTTCAGGATAAGGACTATTTAATGAAATCATTTGAACGTTCCCTTGATTCAAATTAATTAGGCCTTCTTTAACCTTATTCCATGGTGTCAGTAAATTCTTACTCAATTGATTTAAGCCTAAATAAAATATTGCTATAAACCCAGCTGACGTTAAAACTAAAACAAGAATGACTGAGTTATATGAAGCTTGCTTCGACTCGACAGGTATAGCAACTCTTAAGTAATTGTTGTCATCAAGTCTTTGAGCAATGTAGAGTAAACTGATATCAATAGTATCTGAAGTTCTTTTATATACAACACCTAAGTTTTTAATTTCAGGTCGCTCGCTTTTATCAGTCCCAATCGTCCCATCATGTGAGTCGGCTAGGACAATTGCATCTTCATCTAATATCGTAATTCTTCTACCAGTCTCACTAAGATATGCATTTACAAACTCAATTGGAGTGCCAATAAAGTTGTTATATTCTAACTCCACTTCACTGATTACAAAGTACATTAAATCCTCTTGGTTTTTCTTTTCAAAGTAATACAAGGAAAAAAATACAATGATAAAAAACAACATGAAAGCGCTCAGTAAAAGGATTATATTGTTTCTAATCAATGTACTTTTCATTCGACTTGATATCCTATTCCTCGAATTGTTTTGATTTCTATATCCGCATGATTATGGTTTAGTTTTTCTCGAAGAGACTTAATATGCATATCCAAAGTTCTAGTTTCTCCTATAAAATCCGTTTCCCATACTTCCTTAAAAATGGTTTCTTTCGTGACTACAACACCCTTATTTTTAAGCAAGAGTTTGATTATAGAAAATTCCTTATTGGTTAGATAAACTTCTTCATTCTTTATAAGACAAATATGTTTTTTATCATCAAGTATTACATTATTAAACTGGTAAATCTTCTCGTCAGCAACCTTCCTAAGCTTGGCTTGAATTCTTGATGTGAGCTCTAAAACACCAAATGGTTTAGTCATATAATCATCTGCACCTAAGTCAAGTGCAATGACTTTATCCATTTCACTTTGTAATGCTGAAATCATCATGATGGGAGTCTCTCGATCAAGCTTTCTGATTAGTTTGAGGAGCTCTAATCCTGATATATCTGGAAGCATTACATCGAGTAAAATTAAATCAGGTTTTTCTTTTCGATAAGCATCCAAAAAAAGTTCACCTTTTTGGAATCCTTTACCGATCATTCCAGAATGATTGATAGTCTTTTCAATAACATACCCAATTGCCTGATCGTCTTCTACATAATAGATTATTGGCATAAACCCTCCTAAAATAATAATGTATTTTTATGTTTCCCGCTGACCATGAAGATGACCCATTCAGCGATATTGACTGCATGATCTCCAACACGTTCAAAATATTTAGCAACCATTAAGACGTAAATCGCCTCATTAGGATCTATCTTTTCTTCCTTAAGTTCTCTTGTCATTTTTTCGATTAGCTGCTGAAATAGTGTGTCTACTTCATCATCTCTTAGAATCACTTCAAGTGCTTGTTTGTGATCTACCTTGACAAGTGCTTGAATGCTTAAAAGCACCATTTGTTCAACGATTTCAGCCATCTTTGATGTCAATGGAAGCATACGTTGATTTCGATTATCCTCTAGATGCAGCGTCATTTCAGCAATGTCACTTGCATGGTCTCCAATACGCTCTAAATCGGTAATTAACTTAAGAATCCCAGTAACTAATCTCAAATCACTAGCCACAGGTTGTTCCTTCCAAATAATCTTTAGTGCCTTTTTAGCAATCTCTTCTTCGTATCTATCAACTTCATCATCTTTTGCCATTACTTCTTTAGCAAGCATTAAATCTGTTGTTTTAAAGGCTCTTAATCCTTCTCTTAAATTCGCTAATGCAAGATCTGCCATATTGGCAACTTCTTTTTTTAAATCATTGATTGAATTCATTAATGATTGTCTTAATGTCATCTTAAACTACCTCCATTATAGCATATTATCCGAAACGTCCGGTGATATATTCTTCAGTTTTCTTATGATCTGGTGTTGAGAATATGTAGGATGTGTCTCCATATTCGACGATTTCTCCAAGTAGGAAAAACGCTGTTTTATCTGATATTCTTGCAGCTTGCTGCATGTTATGTGTCACGATGATGATCGTATATTTCTTTTTTAATTCAACAATTAAGTCTTCAATTTTAGCGGTAGCAACTGGGTCAAGCGCTGAGGTTGGTTCATCCATTAAGATAACCTCGGGCTTCATAGCTATCGTTCTTGCGATGCATAATCTTTGTTGCTGACCTCCTGATAAGGATAGTGCAGATTCCTTAAGTCTATCCTTGACCTCATCCCATAATGCTGCTTGCTTTAAGGATTCTTCAACGATGATTTTTAACTCTTCTTTATCTTTAATACCTTGACACTTTGGACCATAGGTGATGTTATCATAAATACTCATCGGAAATGGATTGGGCTTTTGAAAAACCATTCCTACTCTTTTTCTAAGTCCGATAACGTCTGTACCTTTTTGATAAATGTTTTCTTTGTGATAATTGATATCCCCTTCTATTTTACAACTTTCTATCAAATCATTCATTCTATTTAATGCTCTTAAAAAAGTAGACTTCCCACAACCACTAGGTCCAATCAGTGCAGTGACTTCTTTTTCATAGATTTGAAGGTTAACACTTTTTAGTGCTTGAGTTTCTCCGTAAAAGAGGTTTAGATTTTCGATATTGAATACAATATTATTTCCTATTGTCATGAACTTACACCGAACCTTTTCATATATTTTTTAGATATAAACTTAATGGATAAATTTAAAATGAGTACGATAAATAAGATAATTAACGCGATGGTTGTCGATAATGCAATATTTGCTGGCTCATCTGCCATCATTGACCAAATATGTACTGCAAGTGATGTAGATTGCCCTGTTAGGGATATATCATCTTTGATTGCTGTACCAATTGCGAATACCAACGCAGCACTTTCTCCGATAATTCTTCCTATTGCGAGTAGAGTTGCAGTAAGTATTCCAGGAAATGCACTCGGGAGTATGACATTGAATGTGGTTTGTGACTTGCTTGCACCGAGTGCTAATGATGCATATCTGTAATCATCTGGGACAACCTTTAGGCTTTCTTCAGTCGTTCGAATCACTACTGGAAGTAAGATAACCGCTAATGTCATCGCGCCTGATATAATGTTTCCTCCTGTAGCATTTGTGATGTTAACGATAAAGGGTACAAATATTGCTAGTCCCATCAATCCATAAATAATTGAAGGTACTCCTGTTAATGTTTCAATAAATGATCGAACAAGTCTTGTAAATCGGTTATTTTTAGCATATTCATTTAAATAAACTGCTGCTCCTACTCCTATTGGAAGTGCTAAAATGAGTGTTAATCCAATTAAGTAAAGTGTTGTAATAATTGAACCTCTAATGCCTCCACCAGTAGTTGTAAATTCTGGTTCTCTAAAATCATCTTGAAGATTCAGTTCATTAATCATTCTTTCTGCGCCATATCTTGATAATGAGGTCGGGCTTGCCTCATAGGCAATTCGAATAATACTAAAATCTTCATCCAGTTTTAAAAACTCAGTCCCAGTCCCTTTATTAATCATTTCATTAAATGGAGAATTCGGGTGTACATAATAAACTTCTATCACATTTTTCCCTAATAGATCAATCCCGTCAGTTAATGCAATCCCCCATTTTGATGAGTAATAAACACCATCAGGTATTGTCTTGGTTGGGCTGCAGTTACATAGCGTTTGATCATCTTTTGTATCAGCGATATAATTTAATGCTTGGTAATTGTTAGTGATTAAATCTAGATTTAAAAGCTTAAGACCGTTGGATGCTACATAAAATATAATTAAAGATAGGGTAACAAGACTGAAAAATGATGCTGCGTAGGTTATGATTTGAAGAAATAAATCGTTTCTTTTTCGCTTATTTAACATTCACATTACCTACCTTTCTCTTAATAGCATTTAAGGATAGGTTGGTTAGAACAATTACAACCATTAGTACAAGACCTACGGAAAATCTTATATTATAATCTAGTCCTGCAGACTCCTTCATGCCTTCTAGCATGGTAGTTGTTAATGTACTTGTGGTATCTAGGATATCAAAGGATAGTCCTGATCTTCTCCCTCCCGCTACTAAAGAGACTGCAGTAGCTTCTCCGAGCGCACGACCAACTCCAAGAATTGCTGATGTAAATATCCCTGACTTTGCAGCTGCTAAAACAACCTTAAAATGTGTTTGTGTCGGACTTGATCCTAGAGCAAGTGATCCTTCAATTAACGTTTTATCAACAGATCGAATAGAGACCTCTGAAATTGTGGTAATCGTTGGTATCGTCATTAATGCAAGGATAATCACAGTAGAAAGCACTGAATTTCCGCCCTTGGATTGATAGCCTAGAATTGCACTAAAATCATAAACGATTTTTAAGATGAAACCTGCTCCAAATAGACCATAAATGATAGATGGAATCGAAGCTAATATTTCAATAACAGTTCTTAAAATCTCTGCCAGTTTTTTTGGTGCTATTTTAGCGATAAAAAGGGCAGTCAATACACCAATAGGAAATGAAATCAAAAGCGATAATGTAACCACATAAATCGTACTAATAATAATAAAGCCAACACTATATAAATTTGATTGAAAGGTAGGTCCTATGAGCCATGTATCCCCAGTTAAAAAGGGCAGTACAGGAACACTACCTAACCCTCCATTATTCGTAATAAATGGTGTCAACCCTTTCGCGATAATCACTCCAGCGATAATAAAGATAAATGAACCCGAAAGGATTGCTAATCCTTTAAGGATTTGTTCAACTGTAATATCAATGAGTGCATTTTTTTGGAATTTTTTCTTGATTGTATGCTGCATATCATGTATTCCTTTCTACTGAAACAAGGGACTCAAGGAAGAGTCCCTCATTACACGTTGTTTTTACTTACTATTCGTTTGGAACGTCAGCCCAAGTTAGGTAGGTTCCATTATAAATTTTCTTTAATGTGTCTGCTGTAACATTATCAATAGGATTATTCTTATGAACGATTGCAACAATTGCATCCCATGCAAGTTGTCCATATTGACTAGCTGTAACATTTGCAAGCTCAGTTGTCGTAAATGGTCTTGATGAGAATCCAACATCCTTACCAACTGTTTGATCTTTCGTGTCACCATTGGTTCTCTTCCAACCATCACCTGAACCTGTATGATCATGCTCTGCAACGAAGTTACCAGCTTTAGCAGTAAATGCTGCAGTTAACGCTTCAGCCACCTTTTGGATTGAATCTGATCCACCAAATCTTACTGTTACTGTGCTATTGTTTTGTTGAGTTACTGGGTAGTTCGCCTTGATAGAATCCCATGTAACTGTTTTGGGTAATGCAATTGCACCTGCATTGTTGATGATATCTGATGCATCTGTTGTTCCAAGAAATGCTACAAATGCATGCACTAAATCTTGAACTGTTTGTGATGGAAAATCTCCATCAACTCTAATCATCCACATGAAAGGACGCTTTAAATCATAGGTATTATTGATAACATTCGCTTCTGTTGGAGCAACACCATTGAAATATAGGCCCTTAACTGAACTGTTTAAGCTTGATGTTGAAATATAGCCAATGCCGTACTCATCAATAGTCATCGCGTTTAATTGTGCTGTGTTATCTCTAATAACAAAACCAGTCACTAATACTGAGTCTGATTTAGATGCTTCAGTAAAACCAATACCATTCATAAAACCATCTCTTGTTCCTGATGTTGTATCTCTTGTGTATACGGTAATCTTTGATTCCATTTTAAAGTCTTCTTTTGGTGTACATGCTACTAGTGTTAATACGAGTGCAAGCATGAACATTGTGATCAATTTTCTCATTTTTTAATCTCCTTATTTTCTTATTTCAAATCGATTATATAGAAATTCTTAATTTCGTGAAACCAAGAACAAGTAAGGCTTATGTAAAGATATTGTAAATAGAAAAAAGAACCCTTAATGAAAGAGTTCTATTGGTAAATTTTGATTGTTCTATTCTTATTTTCCTATTTTTTTATTCATATTTCTGTATGCAATTGAAAGGAGTCCAAATCCAAGCAAAACTGAAGCTGCAAGAATGATCCATATGTTTAAATCATTCCCGAGGACACCAATTTCGTTTGTTCCATAAAATTTCCCAATTTCAGGAATTCCTTGAACAGGAAATCCTGTTTCAGATACGAGTGCAGCATAGGGTTCATCTAATATGACTTTTTTTAGAAGTATCGTCATATGTGTGAAAGGGACAAGTGATGCAACGTTTGCCATCGATTTTCCTAATACAAATAAGGGCATGTAGATTCCTGATATAAAACCGATTAAAGTTCCTAAAACACCTGATAATGTTCCAAAGGCGTTGACTGACTTCAAGAGTGTGGTTAAGAAAATCATAAGTGTTGCTGATATAAATGTAAATAATATGATTAGACCTGAAGCCTTTATCACCGTTTCAAATGAATACCAGTAATTAGAGAATACTCCAACATAAATAACTGTTAAAACCCACATAAATAATGTCAAAGCTGCAGTCACCATAATAGATGTAATGTAATAACTTAGAATGATTTTATATCTTTTCACTGGAGTAACTAAGAATCCATCTAATCTTCTATATTCAAGATCAGTAATCACATTTCCCATGACACCAAGTGAAAGGGAGACTGTGTTAATGACTAGCACACCACCCATAATGACACTCGTTGATAAGAAGGTCTTTAATTGATCACTAACAACAAACTCTCCGAAGTTCGAATCATCGACATACTGTCTCCCGATGAATAGGAAATATAGAGCAAGCAGGATAAGCACGCTCAAGAATGAAAAGAAGACTGCTGTTTTATCTCTTAAAAAGATGAGTGTATTTCTTTTGACCATATTCGATAAATCATACATGGTGCTCACCTCCAACCACATTGAGAAACACATCGTCCATTGTCCCTTTAAGGACTTCGAACTGCTTTATATTATCCTTCATTTGGTTGATTAATGTGATTGCATCGGAAGCATCTTCAACAGCGATAATGTATTGATCTGCTATTTTTTCGTATGCTCTTTGGATTGAAGATAGATCATCAACCATGATTTTCTTATCAATTGGCACAATTTTTAGTCTATCAAAACTATATTTTTGCTTAAGTGCTGCAGGTGTTCCTTCAGCAACGATTTTACCTTTATTGATAATCACTACATGATCTGCATTCGATGCCTCTTCCATATAGTGCGTTGTTAAAAAAATTGTCATTTGATGATTATTCTTTAGATCATCTATGACCTTCCACACGACTTGTCTTGTTTCAGGGTCTAATCCAGTTGTTGGTTCATCAAGTAGTAATATTTCTGGGTTTGAAAATAGTGCGCGAGCAATTTCTGCTCTTCTTTTTTGTCCACCAGAGAGAGTTTTATATCGTTGATTCTCAAATTCAGAGAAATTTAAATATGATTTGAGTTCTTCATATCTTTTCATGACTTGTCTCTTGTCATTCATATATAAAGATCCGCGGTAAATTAGGTTTTCCTTAACTGTTAAATCGTTATCTAGGACATTGTTTTGAAAAACGACACCAATTTTATTTCTAAAATATACATCATCTGTCTGTTCATTTAAATACACCTTGCCACTATTGGCATCGAGTAAGGTTGTCATAATATTAATCGTTGTTGACTTACCTGCACCATTTGGCCCTAAAAAAGCAAAAAGACTTCCTCTTCTAACTGAAAAGGAAATGTCATTGACGGCTAAAACATCGCCATAGCTTTTGACGAGATTTTCAACCCTTACGATATAATCCATAGAAATACCCCATTTCATGTTTTGGTAGTGTCAAAATTTAAAAATTTGACCTACTTTTTTCTATATTTTAAACTCTAATTATCCCTATAAAAAGAGTAGACAATCCCGTGTTATAATGAGTTTGGACACAAATTACAAGGAGATTATCTACCTATGCAAAGTATATCACAATTTACTCAATCTTTAAAGACTCTAGAACGCTCTATTTTTTTGTTAAACACTCATCTAGAACCAGTTATCTTAAGTGACTCCATACCTGAAGGATTTGAAGCACTTTTTGAATTTTATGAAATAGAGACCATGCTCGAGCAAGCGACTCAAACTATTGAAGAACTAAGCACGATTTTTTCACCCTTAGTCACACTCTTTAAAACAGCAACAATGAAGCGAAAGACGAAAGATTTTATGGAGCCTTATGCTAGTTTTATCATCGATGGACCACCATTGGTTCAAAGTAGAATGAAACAACTTTCTTTCGATGATATTATGAGTGAGTTATCTGATCCACCCAAACCTATTCAAAGACGTAAACCATTGGACTATCAAGGAGTATGTATAAATTGTGGGGCACCTAATGGTTATATTTATAAACATACACATGATCAGTTAATGTGCAAAATTTGTACACATACTTTTTCATTGAAGCCGACCTATCATGATGAGATCGTTCATCGATGTCCGCATTGTGTGAACAAACTCATCCTTCAGCATGAACGAAAACACTTTGATACCTTACTATGTCCAAATGATAGTTGTAAATTCTATCTAGAAAACAAGAAATCTTTAAAGCACGGAGATGTTAAGCATCTCACCACACTCAATCACAATATCAAACTCAGGTATACATTTAGGCTATTTAACTTTAATCTCGAAGAGATTCAAGACAAATTACCTCTACATATTCGTTCTAAAATCGATTTATCGAACATTCATCATTCGCATCATACGCTTGGACTCATCTTGACTTACTATGTTAACTATGGTCTCTCATCTAGAAAGGTTTCTCGTATCATGCTCGAGATACACGACATTCAAATATCACATCAAACGGTAGTAAACTACGCAGAAGCTGCAGCATCTATTCTAGAGTGTCTTAATCAACATTATCCTTATCAAATGGAGAATACCCTCACATTTGATGAGACATATATCAAAGTCAACGGAAAGAATCACTATGTCTTTTTCGGTTCTGACACAACACGTAAAATCGTAACCTCTTACCGTATCTTTGAACATCGAAATACACAAAACGCAATCATTTCACTCCATCAAACATTCGCTAAGTTCAAAAATTTTCCAGATGATCTGAGTATCATCGCTGATGGGAATCCCATCTATAACGCTGCACAGGTGTTCTTTCACATGTATGATATTTCTTTCAATCTTTATCAAGTTATCGGTATCAAGAACTCTGATCCAATTTCACTCAAATATCGTCACTTCAAGCAAGCTGAGGAGAGACTGAATAGGACGTATAAGCAAAACTATTATGGTACAAATGGTTATGGTAGTTTAAGAAACGCAAATGTGTATATTTCACTTTATGTCTCATTCTTCAATTTCTTAAGATCTCATTCATCTCTAAAGGGTAGGACACCAGTTGAAATTGAAGTGTTGGAAGACACCAGAAACATGCCTATGAAATGGATTAAGCTCATTCAGTACACGAATGATTTCTTTAAATTAGGATCTTATATGAATTAGTCGAATTCATGTAATATTTGACACTACCCATGTTTTCGTGTTTTCTCTTTGATAGTATAGCATAATTATTTTCTATGGTAAATACTAGATTGGATGAAGTTAATGTATTATTTAATTGGATGAACAGCTAGACACCACAAGAAGAAACACAGCCATATAAGCAGCAAATGCACTGAATGGTGAAACTACAATTCCAATCAGGGTTTTATATATTTTCGTTTTAGTCATTTTTTTATCGACTTTTATTAAATAATAAAATAGACCAAAAATCCCGCAAAGGAAGTGAAAGGCATGATAGTATAAAACAAACATAGCAAATTGCGTAAGAATCATAGGAGCTGCAACAACTACCTGAACTAATAGATATCCAATCCCAAAGAGAACAACACTAAGAATTAAAAGAATCCAAGTTATTTTGAAAAATAGATTCTGAAACTTGGGAAATCGTGAAGTCTGTTGATTTTGCATAAAATCACTTCCTTTTTTTATATTTTACAATAAATGAATGGTTGTGTATATTAAAATGTTTTAGATGATATGCGAATAAAAACGAAAAGATGCACCTTTAAGATGCATCCTTCTTCATTTTATACTATTGTTTCTAAGAACTTTTTAAAGGTGTAAATCATATCTAATTCCGCTCTTTTTTTTACTTCTTCAAATGGAAGATTTAAATAATTCGTCACAACAATATAGTCAATACCTTCTTTAATATATAGCTTTTGATCTCCTAACACTTGTCCTACGACTGCAATGACCTTCGTATTTAAATTCTTTGCTCTTCTTGCGACTCCGATGACCACCTTACCACGAAGAGACTGCAAATCTAAGCTCCCTTCACCTGTAATGATATAATCGACATCTTTTGCTAAGCTATCAAAATGCATAACATCTAAGACAGTTTCGATTCCCATTTGGATTTTAGAATTTAAGAATACCTTGGTTCCGTATCCTAGTCCTCCAGCAGCACCTGCTCCTTTGAAGTAAGGATCGTTGAAGTTCAATTCTTTTTTAACAATTTCTGCATAGTCCATTAGATTTTTATCCAGGAACTCAACCATTTTCGCATCTGCACCCTTTTGAGGACTGAAAATATAGGCTGCACCCTCATAACCAAATAAAGGATTATCGATATCACACATGGTGACAAATTCAATTTCTTTTAAACGTTCATCCATATGAGATACATCTATTTTCTTAATTCTAGATAGTGTACCCCCAACTGGAACAAAGACACGATTTTGCTCATCGAAAAATTGAACACCAAGTGCTGTAGCAAATCCAGCACCACCATCATTGGTTGCACTTCCACCAAGTCCTAATATAATTTTTTTAACTCCTTGATCGATTGCATGAAGAATAAGCTC
>JAUSOA010000257.1 GCA_030656435.1 Acholeplasmataceae bacterium
GAAGATGGGACAATTGAAATGGTTTATCATAAGTATTTACCCATCTTTGCTGTCCAGTGGCATCCAGAAATGACACCAAACAATCCAATTTCAAAGAAAGTGTTTGATTCATTCATTGATTTAATTCCATGAATCTAGAAAAAACTTTGAACATCAATTAAAAAACTTCACATTGATAAAAATAAATGTTGATTTAAAGCCTTACAAAGGCTAAAAACAGCTATTATCGGATTAAAATTTGATGGTTTTTGCGGGATTTTGACACTGAAAAAAACGTGAACCCCTACGGGTCACCAATATTGATATGAAACGCTCTTCTCACCCGTGGGAAGGGCTTTTTTATCAATGTTCATAAGTGTTTTGAGAATTACATAACATATTGATTTAATAAAGGACTGCTAATTGGATAGGTTTAGTTAAAATTGAAGAAACAGACAAAACTTATGTCAACATAAGTAAAATTCCTTCCACATAAAAGAGGTCTATGGTAATTTCTTAATTTCCATCAAAGAATCCAATTTATCTTAACATAAGTTTTATGAAATTTTTAAAAAACTAGAAAATTGAAATTGATATCATAATAGTCCGTGATATAATTGCAATAAACATAACGAGTTCAAAATTGATTTAATCATAAAGGGGAAGTGGATTATATGGGAGCATGGGGACCAAAAATATACCAAGACGATGTCGCACAAGATGTTAGAGATGAATACAAGGAACTTTTAAAAACCGGGTTATCAAATGAAGATGCTACACAAAAACTCATCAAAGATAATCATTACTTAATTAATGATATGGATGAAGGTCCAATCTTTTGGTTTGCTTTAGCGGATACACAATGGAAATTAGGACGACTACTTCCTGAGGTCAAAGAAAAAGCAATTCAATATATAGAAGATGGGAAGCATATAAAAGTATGGTTTGAACAAGATCCCAAGCTAGGATTGAAGAGAAAAACGGCTTTAGAAGAAT
Source organism: Acholeplasmataceae bacterium (assembly GCA_030656435.1). Lineage (GTDB taxonomy): Bacteria > Bacillota_I > Bacilli_A > Acholeplasmatales > Acholeplasmataceae > Peloplasma. Next base: position 976 of record JAUSOA010000257.1, read on the forward strand.
TGATGAAACAACTGAACACTCAAATGCCAGAAGCAAAGAAAATAACTCCATACAAATACTTTAAAAATGATTGGAACACAGGAGATACATTTGCTTATCAGTTGAAGGGTGAATATGCAAAAGAAAACGGACTTGAAGGTAGATATGTTATCATACATAAAATTGGTGATCATGAAGAAAAAAAAGGAATCGATAAAGATGTTTTTCCTATAATCTATATGAAAATCACACCAGATACCAATCTTCCAAAGAATTTGACTGAAGTTGAAGCATGTGAATATATTAGAATAGATCGGAATTTTCTGGATAAAAAGTTTGACTATACGTCATTTCTTTGGGAAACCTCAAATCAATTTTTTAATAAGTTGGCTTATCTTGGGTGTTATGCGGTAATTCCTCCAAAAAACGAATGCACGACAAGACTTGCAGGGATTCATTGTACAATTTTATCTTCGAAAAATCATGAACGAATCAGGATAGGATATTACTTGAGCAACAAAGATTTTCAGTTTTAATGTATCAAAAGCACTGTGCAACTTACAAAGAATGCAAAAATCATTGAAAAGCCTTGTGTAACGAATAGATAATTAGAAATTCAAGTATAACTCGGTTGCATAAAGTGCAACTGAGTTATTATATTATGGCATGAACTACCGAGTATTTCTCGGATGTTCATCATACAAGAAAACTTACGATATAAATTCTTAAATATGTTGATGATGTTGGTTTGAAAGAAGTACTATATAAAGTGGTTAATGTAGAAGAGAAAAATAACGCTCTTATGATTATATAACTAAGTATTAGATTTCAAATAATATTGTGGTATAATTATGGTATAAAAAGGAGACGATTATTATGCCAAAAATAATTCCAATCAGAGAACTAAAAAACACTGCATCAATTTCAAAGTATGTAGAAGAGACCAATGAACCTGTTTTTATCACTAAAAATGGTTATGGTTCTATGGTTATAATGAGTATCAAAGTTTATGAAAAAGAAATTGCTAAAAGACAAATGATTGAACTGATCAATGACTCGCTCAAAGATATCGATAAAACTGATCAAAAGATTGATGGAACTATGTTTTTAAATGAAATGAAAACTAAGTATGGAAAATAGGTTTGTATTATTACCTAAAGCTCAAGAGGATTTAGAAAATATATTCTCTTATAGTGCAATAGAGTTAGTGAATCCAGAAGCAGCATCAATTCTTATAGATAAATTTGAAACTAAATTTAATGAACTCTTATTATTCCCATTATCATATCCACTGACATAGAGTAAACTCATTTATAAATTAGATTTGAGAAAGTGTATTGTCCAAAACTTCATTATTGTGTATTTTTATAATGAGAAAAAAAACGTTGAAATCATTAGAGTCATCTATTCTAAAGTTGATTATCTTGAAGATTTATAATGTTTATATGCTAATCTATAAAATAGCATTCGTTACCAAAATAGTCCGTGAATTAAAGATATCCATATCAGTCTAGACTGTTGGACACTGAAGAAAATGTGAACCCCTACGGGTCACCAATAATGATATGAAACGTTCTTCTCACCCGTGGGAAGGGCTTTTTTTCTAGATATTTATAGCTAGTTCCAGTACTTTTGAAATCCAAAAAAATTAGAAAATTTGTTGGCTTAATTGTTTTTAATCAAATTGGTCAAAACACACAAGATTTATGTCGACA
>JAUSOA010000259.1 GCA_030656435.1 Acholeplasmataceae bacterium
TATTAAGCACCATTTTGATCTTGATGATAAGAAGGTTATTTTAACAGATGAACAAGAATATGCTAAAAATGAAATTCTTAAAAAAATAGGGAAAGCCGAAACATTTTTATTGAAGGGAATTACCGGATCTGGTAAAACCGAAGTTTACATTGAGGTCATGGAAAAAGTCATTCAAAAAAATATGGGGATTTTAGTTCTAGTTCCCGAAATCACACTCATTGCTCCAATGGCTAAACGTCTGAAATCGCGATTTAAAAATGTAGCAATCTATCATAGTGCTTTATCTAAGGGTGAAAAATATGATCAATATAAAAAAATCCAATCCCATCAAGCATCCATTATTTTAGGGACGAGAAGTGCTGTCTTTCTTCCAATTGACAATTTAGGTTTAATTATCATCGATGAAGAGCATGATCAATCCTATGAGCAATTTGAAGGTGTCATCTATGATGCGAAACAGATTGCACACATGAGAAGCATTTATCATAAAGCACCTCTTGTTTTAGGAAGTGCGACTCCAAGCATTCAATCTATGTATCAAGCAACAAATGGTGTATTTCATTTATTAGAACTCACAAAAAGACCATTTGATTTAATACTTCCAATCATATGGCTAGTCGATATGAAGGATGAGTTAAAGAAGAAAAATAGTTCGATATTTTCTAAATCTCTTTTAGAGGGAATGAAGAAAAGAATCGAAAATAAGGAACAGACCATTCTTTTATTCAATCGAAAAGGATATTCACCCTTTGTCTTATGTAGAAGCTGTGGTGATGTGCCTTCATGTCCACATTGCGATATCTCACTGACATATTATAAGGATCGACAAGTCTTAAAATGCCATTATTGTGGGTATGAAAAACCATATCAAGCAACCTGTGAAGTCTGCAAGGAACCCAAGGTTAAGGAGTTTGGTGCAGGAATAGAATATGTGGAAAATGAACTAAAAAAAGCACTCCCCAAAGCAAGAATTCTCCGCATGGACCATAATATGACTAGAACCAAAAGTAGTCATGAAATCATTTGGAATCAATTCAATAATGAAGAAGCAGATATCCTTTTAGGAACTCAAATGGTTGCGAAAGGCCTAGATTTTCCTAAGGTTACCCTTGTTGGTGTTTTAATGGCTGACCTCCTCTTAAAAGTTCCCTCCTATAGAGCATCAGAAAATTGTTATATGCTCCTTGCTCAGGTGACAGGTAGAGCAGGAAGATTTCTTCCAGGTGAAGCGATTATTCAAGGCTATAATTTAGACCATTATGCAATCAAGAGCGTGAGTGAAGGCTATGATACCTTTTATAAGGAAGCATTATACAATAGAAAATTATCCAATTACCTACCCTTTAAGAATACCTCTCAAATACTTGTTGAGGGCATGAATTTCCTAAAGACCTATCAACACGCCTTTATGATTAAAAAGAGTCTTATAGGCCTTTCTATAGATGTTTTAGGACCAACTCAAGCAATCATTAAGAAGATTAAAGATCATTACCGATTTACATTAACCATCAAGTATCAAGATATGGATTATGAAAAGCTTTTTCAAATAATTAAAGCATTTGATCAAGACCCCTATAAGGTCAAGTATTTTCCGACCTTAGACATAGTATAGGAGATGATGACATGAAAATAGTATTTATGGGAACACCAAGCTTTGCTGTTCCAATCCTTGAAATGCTCAATAAAAAGCATACCGTTTTACTCGTTGTAACACAACCGGATAAACCTACAGGAAGAAAAAAAGTAATGACTCAATCCCAAGTTAAATTGCAGGGTATTGAACTCAACATTCCTATTTTTCAGCCTGAAAAATTAAAAACAGATTACCAAAAAATAATTGATTTAAAGCCAGATTTTTTGATTACAGCAGCCTATGGTCAAATGCTTCCTAAAGAACTTTTAGATCAAATTAAGGCGATTAATGTGCATGGTTCCATTCTTCCTAAATACCGTGGAGGAGCTCCAATTCAATATGCTTTATTTGATGGATTAAGGGAAACTGGTGTCACCGTCATGTATATGGCATACCTGATGGATAGCGGTGACATCATCAAGCAAGAGATAGTTCAAATTTATGAAAATGATAATTATTTAACTCTTTCTCAGAGAATGAGTTTAGTAGGTGCTTCTTTGTTAGATAGTGTCTTAAATGATATTTCTCAAGGAATTGTTCACAAAATTCCACAAAACCCTGATAAAGTATCATTTGCTTACACATTAAAGCATGAAGATGAAAGAATTTCCTTTCACCAATCCACTGAATCCATTATCAATCGAATTAAGGGTCTTTCACCTGAACCAGGTGCTCATGCGTATCTTAAAAATACAATGATCAAATTCTATCGTGCTCAAAAAGGTGATATAATAGACAATAAAGCAGTTCCAGGGACTGTTTTGCAATCTAAGAAGAGATTAATTATCAAAACACTAGATTCATCGATAGAAATACTTGAAATTCAAGTTCCAGGTAAGAAAGCAATGCATACTAAAGATTTTCTAAATGGTCAAACCATCATCCATGACGATGATGTATTTATAGAAAGGAGCAATTAATCATGGCAGACAAAAAAGCGAAGAAACTCATTTATACAAGACATGAAATGTTTGAACTCAACAAAAAATTACTACTTAAAAGAGGAGTAACTTTAGAATCGATTGCTGAGATTAGCTTTAACCAACAGGCTAAGTATACCGATAATATCAGCAGAGATATTTGTTTAGAATCAGTTGAAAAGATTTTATCGCTTCGTGATGTATTTCATCATGTTCAGCTTGCTGCTGAAATTGATCGACTTGCAGAAGAAGGAATGTTTCAAGGTCCAATTCAAGATATCATTTATGAAGATTTAGGTCTATTTGGTATTGATGAAACGATGGGTCTTGATGTTTCTGGATTATATGGAACCATTGGACAAACCAATTTCGGAGATATTGATGTCAATAATCATGGAATCGTAAAAAGATTAAATGATGCTGGCAAGGAAGATGGCATTTGTCATACATTCCTAGATGACATCGTTGGTGCAATAGCTGCAGCAGCTTCGACAAGAGTTGCACAAGTCATGAGTGAAGAAACTGCTCATGAGGAAACGGGTCTCAAACGTTTTTCAATTTTCGATCTATAACAAGAAGAGGGATTATTTGTGGGGAAATCTAGAAAATACAGCATCTGGAATTTAAACGCACTTGGTAAAGATGTATTTGCTAGGTTTTTTGGCTTTGAACAGGGTGTCGATATCACAGATGATGTTGCAGTACTTTATCGAAGAAATGTAGTTATTAAGAATATCGTCTTTGTCTCAAATATCATGTATTCAATCATCTTATTTTTACTCTCTTTATCCACTCAGGGGGAAGTTTCAGACTGGGTTGTAGCATTTGTTGCTTTTCCACTAACCTATGTCATCAATAAATTTCTTAAAAAGCTAATCAATATGGATCCTCACGATAAAACGAAACAGTCGGTTGCCATGTATGTTGCTGCATTCTACATCTTCTTTTCATCTATTTTGATTTATGCAAGACTATATCAAAATGAATATTTTGAAACTGCTGCCTATATTTTAATGTATTATGCAGTCGTTGTTATTTCTCTTTATCAAGAAAGAAAGCTTTTAAGCTCAAGCTTTCAAGCACTTTTAGCACTCTTAACAGTCATCCATTTAATATGGACCTATAGTATTCAAGGCTTAGTAGGAGAAGAAACAATTCTTCAATTTCTACCAAGATTTGTGAGAATGCCAGAATTCTCTGATATCTTACTTCGTACATTACTCTTCATTCTATTCTATTTTGTTGTTTACGCGATTGTCTCTATGGGACAATATATGCAGGAAGAACGAAAGCTAGAATTAATAAAAAGAAGACAGGTTCAAGGCGATTTTTCTCATATCGTTGGTGACCTATTTTCAGTCGTATTTTCTAGTTCCTACACGCTAATGGACAAAAGACACGCCTATCAGGTTCAACAAATGAGTGAAAAACTTGCCGACTATGTTGGTCTATCATCTGCGAAGAAGACTGAGTTGAATCAATATGCAATGATTCATCTTCAATATCAAGAAATTAAAAATCTTTTAAATGAGATGAACTCATTTGATGAAAAATCATATGAGATTTTAAAGGAAAAGACTGAGCTTGGTTCAAAGATTGCTAAGCGTATGCAGCTTGCTCAAAAATGTGAGGATATTGCAAGAGCACATATCGAAGATACAGCCAATGAGAATTTCTTAAAAGAAATGCTAGTCATACAGCCAGATATCGAAGCACAAATCATATTGCTCGCCGATCTCTACATCACGATGCGTGGTCCAAAGCCATATAAAAGACCAATGGCACATAATATTGTCTTAAAATCATTTCAAACAGAGCTATCCAATTATTTCGATTATGATTTAAAGGAAAGATTCCTTAAATTTAACGATGAGTTTGCAGAAATGTACAATAATTTCTAGTGGTTCAAAAACCAATATAAAACGCTTGACTTATTTCATTTATTCATGTATTATAAATCGGTAATTATAAATAATAAGTATTACTTATTCAGAGCTACGGAGGCCAGTGACCTATGAAGTAGCAGCAACCTATTCAATTAGGTGCTTCCCACGAGGGGTAAAAAACCCATCAATAAGGAAAAAAACCAATAATGGCACTTTTCCTTGAGAAGAGTGTTTTTTATATGAAAAAACGAAAGGATATTTGAAATGAGAAAATTATTCAGCAGTGAATCCGTAACAGAAGGACATCCAGATAAGGTCGCAGATTTTATCTCCGATTCTATTTTAGATGCAGTATTAGAGCAAGACCCAAATTCAAGAGTTGCATGTGAGACAGCAGTCACCACAGATTATGCGCTTCTTTTTGGTGAAATCACTACCAATGCAACTATCGATTTTGAGAAGGTAGTTAGAAATGCAATTCACCTTATTGGCTATAACAAAAAAGAGTATGGATATAATGCAGATGATGTCGTTGTCGATGTCAGAATTAAACCACAGTCACCTGATATTGCATTGGGAGTCGATGAAAGAGAAAATAAGGAACAAGGCGCAGGAGATCAGGGTTTAATGTTTGGTTATGCATGCAATGAAACCCTAAATTTAATGCCACTTCCAATTGACTTATCACACCGCTTAGCAAAACGCTTAAGTGAAGTTAGAAAAGAAAATATCATCAAAGGACTGCGTCCAGATGGTAAAACACAAGTAACCGTCGAATACGATGAAAATAACTATCCAATTTCAATTCACACGGTTGTTTTATCTACACAACACGATGAAGATTGGAATCAAGAAGACTTAAAAAAAGAAATTCATGAGCATGTGTTAAGACCTATTTTAAAGGGATATGACACAACAAACACTATCTATCAAATCAACCCGACGGGAAGATTTGTAATGGGTGGTCCACATGGAGATGCTGGATTGACAGGAAGAAAGATTATTGTAGATACCTATGGTGGATATGCACGTCATGGTGGTGGAGCATTTTCAGGCAAGGATGCATCGAAAGTGGATAGAAGTGCTGCCTATATGGCAAGATATATTGCTAAGAATGTTGTCGGTTCTGGAATTGCTGATCAATGTGAAATACAAATTGCCTATGCAATTGGTATAGCAGAGCCAGTCAGTGTTCACGTAAATACATTTGGAACAGAGAAGGTTGATGTCAAACTTATCTATCAAGCGATTCTAAAGAATTTTGATTTAAGACCTGCAGCAATTATTAAAACACTAGATTTAAAACGTCCAATTTTTGCGAAAACATCAGCATATGGACATTTTGGTAGAGAAGAAGAAACATTCACATGGGAAAAGCTGAATAAGATTGATATTTTTAAAAATCTATTATAAAATAATAAATAGGTGATTATATGAACAAACTTGAAGTTTTAGAGAAGAAGCGATTAGATATATATAGTAAATACGATAAGGAACAACGCACAGGAATTATATTAATCGTGGTTGCGTTGCTATTTGCAATTGGAGCATTTCTTTTAGGAACCGATTTCCTATTTATTCCAGCTGCAATCCTTGGCTTTATTGCACTTCTCTTTTTCGGAATTGCACAACGTCATGTGCAAACCTTTCGAACACTCATCAAGTCTGAATTAATCCTAACCTTACTTAAGGATCAATTCGATAATGTGTCCTATGATGCAAAGGGGTTCATTCCATCATCAACTATCGTTTCTACTGGTATGGTCAAAAGACCTGACCGGTTTCACGGTGAAGACTACATTAGAGGATCCTATAAGGGAGTTAATTTCCAAGTTTCTGATGTTGATTTAAAGGAGAGAGTTGAAACAAGAGACTCCAAAGGAAACGTTCATGTCTCCTATCAAACTTATTTCAAGGGTAGATGGTATATTTATCAATTTGAAAGAAGGTTTAAAGATGTCTTAAAGATTTGTGAAGGTCGAGGCTATCAAGTCAATACCAAGGGCTTAGTCAAGATTGACACAGAAAGTATCGAGTTCAATAAAAAGTTTTCAATCTATGCATCCACTCAGGAATATGGATTTTATCATATCACATCCTCAATGATTGAAAAACTTATGGAGCTTGAAAAGCTTCATCGCGGATCGATTTTATATTATTATGCAGGAAATGAACTGCACATTGGTGTCAACGATAGAAGAGACTACATGGAACTATCAGTCAAGACACCAATTAATGAAGAATCACTCAAGACATTTATGGGTGACATTGATCTAATACCAGCAATCATCAATGAATTGCGATTAGATAGCAATAAATTTAAAAACCCTCTTTAGGAAGGAGAGAAAGAAATGACAGAGTTATATATTGGTTTAGGCATAGGTTTATTATTACTTATTATTGTTGGATGGATTATTAGTACAATCAATTCATTCAGAAGAATGCTTGTCAAAATTGATGAATCAGAATCAAGCATCGATGTTGCACTTACAAAGCGTTTTGATTTGCTATCAAAAATGTTTTCTGCTGTTAAAGGCTACATGAAGCATGAACAAGAGACATTGACAAAGGTTGTTTCGATGAGACAGCCATCACACGGTGCTCCTATGGCTGAAAAGCAAGAATTCGCAAATGAAGTCACTAGAGGACTTCAAGCGATCAATGTAGTCGTTGAACAGTACCCCGACCTAAAGGCTTCTCAAAATGTTGGTAAGCTTCAAGATGCTTCTGTAGAAGTTGAAGAAAACCTTCAAGCAGCAAGACGTGTTTATAATTCAAACGTTTCATACTACAATCAAAAAGTGGTTGTATTTCCAAGCAATATCATTGCGAATTGGAAGAAGTTTGAAAAACGTGCTTTCTTCGAAGCAGAAGCAATTAAGAGACAAGACGTTAAATTTGATTTCTAATAGGATGCCACCGGCATCTTATTTTTTTTATACCTTTATAATGCGATTATATAGTTATTGAACAAAGGGTTGAGAATTATCTCGCCCTTTTATTTTTAGCAAATATTTAAATTATGTTAAAATCCCATAAACAGTGATATCGCTTGTAAAAATACGCCTATTATAGTAATATAATAAAGAACGTAAAGGATGTGTATCTATGTTAAAAAAATGGTTTGACGCAGGTAAAAGAGAAATAAAGGAAGCCAAAAAAATAGCAGATGTTGTATTTTCTCTTGAAGCAGAAACTACAATGTTGTCAGATGCTGAGCTTACTGCAAAGACAGCACTATTTAAAGAAAGATTTCAAAATGGAGAATCTCTCGATAGCATAATGCCAGAAGCATTTGCTGTAGTGAGAGAAGCATCTAGACGTGTGACTAAGCTTTTCCCATATTATGTGCAGGTGCTTGGAGCAGTTGCCATTTTTCATGGGAATATTGCTGAAATGAGAACCGGTGAAGGTAAAACGTTAACAGCAGTTATGCCAGCGTATTTAAGTGCACTTAATGGTGAAGGTGTTCACATTGTTACAGTCAATGAGTATTTGGCTAAGCGTGAAGCTGAAGGTGAAATCGGATCCTTATTCCGTTTTTTAGGCTTAACAGTTGGACTGAATTTAAGAGACTTAACGAGAGAACAAAAAAAGGAAGCCTATGATTGTGATATTTTATATTCAACGAATTCCGAATTAGGTTTTGACTATTTGCGTGACCACATGGTTTTATATGCCAAAGACATGGTTGCACAACGTGGGCTTAATTACGCGATTATCGATGAAGTTGACTCCATTTTAATTGATGAAGCAAGAACACCATTAATTATTTCCGGAGGATCAAAGAATAACCATAATCTCTATCAAGCAGCAGACAGATTTTCTAAGTCGCTTCGTGATGAGGATTTTGAAATTGACTTAGAGTCCAAGAGTATTGCACTCACTCCATCAGGAATTAAAAAAGCAGAACAAATTTTCCAATTAGAAAACCTATACGATTTAAAGCATGTTACACTTGTCCATCACATCAATAACGCACTCCGTGCTAATCATATTATGGCTAGAGATAAGGAGTATGTTGTCGATAACGATGAAGTACTAATTGTTGACCAATTTACAGGTCGTATTTTAAGAGGGCGCCAGTTCTCTGAAGGATTACACCAAGCCTTGGAAGCTAAAGAAGGCGTTCAAGTTAAAAAGGAAACCGTAACAGTTGCAACGATTACTTATCAGAATTTCTTTAGAATGTATAAAAAGCTTTCTGGTATGACTGGTACTGCGAAAACAGAGGAAGAAGAATTCCGCGACATTTATAATATGGATGTTGTTGAAGTTCCAACCAATGCTCCAGTCATCAGAAATGATGAACCCGACTTTATCTATGCAAATTTAGAAGATAAATTTAAGGCACTTGTTGATGAAGTTGAAGCAAAATATAAAATAGGACAACCGATGCTAATTGGTACTATTGCAGTAGAAACCTCTGAAGATCTTTCTAGAATGCTTAAGGCTAGAAGAATACCTCATGAAGTATTAAATGCGAAGAACCATGAAAGAGAAGCAGAAATTGTTGCTAAAGCAGGCTTTTTAGGATCCGTAACGATTGCAACCAATATGGCTGGTCGTGGTACCGATATCAAGCTTGGGCCAGGTGTTGTTGCACTCGGCGGATTAGCAGTAATCGGTAGTGAACGTCATGAATCTAGACGTATTGATAATCAGTTAAGAGGTCGTGCTGGACGTCAGGGAGACCCAGGATATTCCAGATTCTACCTTTCTGCAGAAGATGAATTAATGATGCGTTTCGGTGGTGAATCGTTTAAGAAGAGAATCGAAATGCTAGAGCGTCTAAATACTTCAGGACAACCATTATCATCTAAATTATTCTCGAGATTTGTTACAAGTGCTCAAAAAAGAATTGAAGGTAACAACTATGATTCACGTAAAAACGTCTTAAAATATGATGATGTACTACGTAAGCAAAGAGAAATCATTTATAAGGAACGTCGTGATGTATTAACGTTACCATCGATTGAAGATCAGGTTAGAAACACGATTAAAAACAGCTTATCAGGAATTCTAAATCAATTTATTCGCCTTGTTGGTAAAAATCAATATAAGATTGATGATGACAATATTATCGCAACCTTTAATGGAAATATATTCTTACCAAATACACTCGTCAAAGAAGAAATCGAAAAGATGGATGAAAACGAGCTTAAGGATCATATTTTAGCAATTGCAGACCAAGAAATAGACCGTAAAAAGAGCCAGGTTCCACCTGAAGTCTTTAACGAATTCTTAAAGGTCGTTATGCTTAGAGTCATTGATACATATTGGATGCGTCATATCGATGCAATGAGTGAGCTACGTCAAGGTGTATCCCTACAGGCATATGCACAACAAAGTCCACTAGTCATTTATCAAAAACAAGGTCTTGAAATGTTTAATGAAATGGTTAAAAACATTTCCAATGACGTTGCGAGATATGCAATTCGTGCTCAAATTCAATATAATGTTGAACGTGAGGCTGTTGTTAAAAATACACAAACCAACGAAGGTAGAACCGACGCAAAGCCTAAAAAACCAAAAATAAGAAAAAATAGAGATAGACGCAATCAACCTTGGCGCTAAGGAGGTACTTTTGTGGAAACATATGAAGTGAATAAAATTCTATCTTCATTTGAAGAAAGCATCAATGATTTGAATAAGGCACTGAATCCACAAAAACTTGAAGAAGAATATAAAAAAATAAATCTTCTCATGCAAGAGCCTAACTTTTGGTCAAATCAAAATTTAGCAAAAAAAACTTCAAAGGAAGCAACTGAAATTCGTCAAAAGCTTGACGATTTCTTTGCTTTAGAAAAAAAATATAAGGGCTTAGTCGAATGGTTTTCAATTAGCGAAGAGGGAACTGAAGAGTGGACTATATTAGAAGATGATATCTTATCGCTCCAAAAAGAACTCAAGGCATTTGAAATCGAAACCCTACTCAACGGCCCATATGATAATAGTAATGCGATTATTGAACTTCATCCAGGTGCAGGTGGTACTGAATCACAAGATTGGGCTGATATGCTCTACCGGATGTATACAAGATATGCGCAAAGAAGAAAATTCAAAATAGAAATCCTAGATTACCAATCTGGGGAAGAAGCGGGAATCAAAAGTGTGACAGTATTAATCAAGGGTCCTTATGCCTACGGGTATTTAAAGGCAGAGCGTGGAGTTCACAGGTTAGTCAGAATATCACCATTTGATTCGAATGCTAGAAGACATACTTCCTTTGCATCACTGGATGTGATTCCTGAAATCAATGACGATATCGATATTGAAATCAAGGATGAAGATATCAAAATTGATGTCTACCGAAGTGGTGGAGCTGGTGGACAATCTGTCAATACAACCGATTCTGCAGTTAGAATCACTCATCTTCCAACCAATACAGTCGTCACATGTCAAAATGAGCGTAGTCAACTAAAAAACAAAGAAGCAGCAATGACAGTGTTAAAATCAAAGTTAGTCCAATTAGAAATCAAAAAACAAGAGGAAAATATTAAATCAATCAAGGGTGAACAAAAAGAAATTGGATGGGGATCACAAATTAGATCCTACGTCTTTCACCCCTATCAGATGGTTAAGGATCATCGAACCAATTATGAAGTCTCCCAAGTCGATTTAGTGATGGATGGAGAAATAGATGGCTTTATCAATGCTTATTTAAAAGCAGGTGACAATAATGAATAATGCAAAACGTCGTGAAATTTTAGAAATCACAGTAGGTGTCGTCCTACTATCCTTAGGTTTCTATTTTTTCTTATTACCCTTAGGTCTTGTTATAGGTGGTGTGATGGGTGTATCTGTTTTAATACAAGATATTATTCCGGTAAGCTTGTTTATGTATATCGCCAACATTATATTGTTAATCATCGGTGGTATCTTTTTAGGTAAAGTTTTCTTTTATAAAACTGTTTATGCAACCCTTTTATCGCCTACATTGGTTTTAATTCTTGAAAAAACAATTGACTCGAATTTCTTTATGAGGCATATGGTCGAAAGTCCACTACTTATTGGGGCGACATTTGGAGGATTATTTATTGGTGCAGGACTGGGTATTGTTGTTAGAAATAATGGAACAACAGGTGGTATTGATGTCGTTCAACGCATTTTAAATAAGTTTTTAAACATTCCATTTTCAACAGCAATGTATTTTACAGATGGTGCAGTCATCTTTGTAGCAATGCTCATTAATTTTCAATTAGGACTTTATGCAGTAGGTTCAATGATTATTATCGGTATTATTGTTGATAAACTTGCCATTGAAGGTAAGGCAGGTTATACAGTCTTTATTGTGAGCACCAATAGTGAAGAACTACAAAAACAAATCTATGAAAAAATTGATCGAGGAATCACTAAGGTTAAAGTCGTTGGTGGATACACCAAACAGGATAAGGAATTAATCATTTGTACAGTGGACCGTAGAGAACTCTATCAATTTAAAATATTAATTAAGGAAACAGATCCACATGCATTTACATTTGTCACGAAAACACAAGAAGCTTTAGGACAAGGCTTTTCAAGGGAGGGTGCGAAATGGTAGAAAGAAAATTAGGAATATTATTTTTTATCAGTGTTGTTCTTGCTTTTTTCGCAGGTTTTTTCTCATCTAGAATTTTACCTGAAGTTCCTGTTGGTAGTGGAGATGATATGTTTAATCTCATTACTGAGAGCTTTGAAAGATATTATTATTATGATATTGATGAAATTGATAAACACGATGCATTTATTGATTCAATGCGTGCAGTGATTCAATCCTACGCAAAATCGAATCAGGATCCATATACAAGACTAATATCTACACCACTCAGTGCGACTCCTTCGGATAATGAATCATTTGTCGGTATTGGGATTAATTTAATCTTTGAGGGCAATAATATTAGAATAACCAATATTTACTATGGTAGTGCAGCACATCGTGTGCTATATCCAAATGACTTAATCGTTGGTATTGTCGTTGCTGGAGAAGACATATTATTTGATAATCTCCTTGGAGAAACAGAGGTATTAGGCTATCTAAGTGGTGAACTTGGTGATACAAAAAGACTGATGGTTGAATCCCCTGAAAGCACAACTTTTAGCTATGTTGATATTACCTATTCAGAGTTTGCTACTCCATCAGTTTATACCGTAGACTTAGGAGAAAACGATATTGCTTATATAAAAATCACTCAATTTGCAGCACCAATTAATGGCGTTTCTTTAGGAACAGCGCAAATATTTTCTGAAATATTAAAAACATTAGAGTTAACAACACTAGCTGGTCAAAATAAGACATTGATTTTAGATCTAAGAGATAATCCAGGAGGATCCTTAGCTGCACTTCATAATCAAGGCATACAAGGAGACTTTCCAGGAATTGTTCAACAGCTCTTAGTTAGAAATCTTGACAATCCAGCATTTACAATGATTCCAAAAAGTGGTAAGGTTCAATATTTTTATGGTGGACTCATAGCTCCTAAGCCCTATGATATCAAAGTTTTAGTCAATGAAAACTCAGCATCTGCTGCAGAAGTTTTAGCAGCTGCTTTGAAGTATGAGGGAGGCTATGAGCTTTATGGTGCTCCAACATTCGGTAAAGGTGTTTATCAAAACCAAGTTAGACTAAAGGATATCAGAGGTGTACGCTATTCACTTGCATATACCGAAGGTGAATGGTTCTATGACGATGGTAAAAATGTATCAAATACGCCACTCACTGTCACTCCAATTACCCAAACAGGAGTTAAGGCAATCGATATGCCAGTTTTTGTGGAAACTTTGTCTAAAGATATGGTTTCCTACTCTTTATCTGCATATCAGCAGTTTCTTAACTACCGATTAACTCTCACTGGTGAGAATCGATTAAGAACAGATGGTTATTTTGATCAGAAGACTGAAGATGCAGTTTTCGCCTATACATCGCTTAAACTCAGCGCAGGTGAAAACCAAATTAAAAACCAAACATCAAGATTTATGTATGATGATTATTTGGATGATATGAGAAACAAAGATTTAGATATGCAGCTCCAAGAATTGATAGCAATCATCAAGACTAGTTAAGATGAAAACAATCGATACTGTAAAAAAACTAAAGAACTCCTATCAAATTTCTATTTTGGACCAAATATATGAAATTGAACCTGAAATATGGATTAAATTTCACCTTAGAGCTGGTCTAGAAATAGAAGAAAAATTATGGAAAGAACTATCAAATGAAAATGATTTTCTTAAATACTATAAGCTTGGCATCATCAAGCTTAAAAAGATGCTCACCAAATACGAGATGAAGAACTATCTATTATCCAAAGGAGCAAATGAAGCTATTGTAAAGCAGGTCATCGCGAAATTCGTTGAAAGAAAATATTTAGATGATAGCCTATATGCTAAGGATTACATTCGAATGAAAAAATATCTTTCAGGTCCCTTAGTTCTTGAACATGAACTTAAAGAAAAGGGAGTTGATTTTGAACTCATTAAAGAGTATGTATCTTTAATTGATGAAAAAGAAATCCTAGCAGAACAAATTCCGAAAAAGCTGTCCTCAATAAAAAATAAATCCAAGCGTCAAGCCTTAATCACTGTTAAAACACACTTCATAAGAAAAGGATACTCTATGGATATCGTTTCAAAAATATTAGATCAAGCATCGAGTCATTATCAAGGTGATGAAATGAAGCTTCTTCAAAAGGATTACGATAAACTATACCTTAGATTATCGAAAAAGCTTGATGGATATGAACTCAGTATGACCATCAAAGAAAAGCTTTACCAAAAGGGATATAAACTTGATGATATTCAAAAAGTCCTGAAGTAAAACATTTATCTCTTATCATGGTAAAATCATGGTAGGAGATTTTTTTGGAGGAATAACGATGAAACTTTGGAAAAACGGATACTTTCACACCATGGAGGACCCACAAAAAACATATCACTCAATGGCAACTGATCATGGTTTGATTATTGGCTTTGATGATGAAATCAAAGGTCTTGAATTTGATCGAGAAATTGACTTGAATAAAGCACATGTATACCCAGGATTTGTCGATGCTCATCTGCATCTTTTAGGCTATGGACAAATGTTAATGAGACCCAATTTCTCAAACATTAAAGGTAAAGAAGAAGCCTTAAATGAACTTAAAAAGCTTTTCAAAAATGATAAATTATTTGTAGAAGGCTACCGTGAATGTGGAATCACTAAAGATGATTTAAATTCAATTTCGAAGGACTATCCTATTTTATTAAGACATAATGATTATCATAGTTTGACAGTCAATGATCAAGTGTTAAAACTTGCAAACATCATCCACCCAACAGGTGTTTTAACAGAAGAGATTGCACAGCATGCAATCGATTCCTTTCCAAAATACAATAAGAAAGAGATTGGAAAAATACTGATTCAATCCTTAAAAAGCTTATACAAATATGGAGTTACCGGTGGACATTCTGATGATCTTTACTATTTCAACGGTTTTGATGAAACCGTATCTATTTTTGAAACAGTGTTAGATAAATTTCCTTTTCGTGCCCATCTTTTAATGCATCATATGGTTATTGATGATTTCAAAAAATCAGGTAGAACTTATCTTGATCAAACCTATTATCTTCAGCTTGGTGCAGTCAAGATGTTTTATGATGGAACCATTTCTTCAAAGACAGCATTAATGAAGAAACCCTATAATGATTCAAGCAATTATGGACTCAATGTCAATGGGAAAGAAGCATTTATTGAAATCGTAAAAAAAGCACGTGGTTATCATCTGCCTATCGCAGTTCATGTCATAGGTGATCAAGGTCTAGATGAAGTCATTGAAATCATCAAAGCATACCCACCGAAGATTTATCATCACGATAGATTGATTCATACACCATGGATTGCTAAAGAAACGATTGAAGAGCTAAAAAAACTAAGAGTTTCTCTAGATATTCAACCGCAATTCTTATCAAGCGACTTGCCATGGGCATTAGACTTTTTATCGGAAACACCTGATTTGGTTTTTCCATGGAAAACACTTTTAGATGCAGGTTTAAATCTAGCAGGAAGTAGCGATGCCCCAATTGAAATTCCAAATCCTTTACTTGGAATCCATGCAGCAGTGTTTAGAGAATCTTCA
Source organism: Acholeplasmataceae bacterium (assembly GCA_030656435.1). Taxonomy (GTDB): domain Bacteria; phylum Bacillota_I; class Bacilli_A; order Acholeplasmatales; family Acholeplasmataceae; genus Peloplasma. The sequence continues at coordinate 15,533 of JAUSOA010000259.1, forward strand.
TATGATCATAATCCTTATTTCACAGAGGAAAGCTTGACTCGATTTGAGGCAATCACGATGTATACTAAGGGTGCAAATTATTCATCTGAGCACACCAATAGAGGATATTTGAAGGTAGGATATGTTGCCGATCTCTCGATATTTAAGCACGACCTTCTTAGCATGCATCCAAATAAATTCAAGGAAGACATTCTTGAAATGACAGTTATTGATGAAAGAATTGTCTTTGATAAAAATAAATCATCAGTTTAAACTATTTAAGCGCATAAGGTTTGATTTATCGAGTGATACATTGTTAAAATAGTGAAGAGATTCAATAGAATAGGATGATTGTTTTGAAACTAGAGTTTTGGTTGGATTATTTAAGCCCAATATGCTACAAGCAACATCAAGCAATTGAGCTCTTATTCAAAAAATACAAATTTAATGATTTAGAGCTTTTGTATAGAAGCTATGAGATGATACCAAACTTTGAGCCACTTGAGGATTGTACTTTTTACCGTATTTTGTCCAACCATCATGTATTAACTATAGAAGAAACTCAACAGATGTTTAAAAATCTTCCGGATGATATAAAACCGGTTAAGGTCATTGATGCACACAGATTATCTCATCTAGCGAAAAAATCAGAGAAAGCATTTGAGTTTAATCAAATGGTGTTTCACTACTATTACGACCTAAAAAAAGATATAAGTCGTAAAGAAATATTAAAGGAAATTGCATCAAGTGTTGGATTAAACCAAGACGAGGTTGATCAAGTCCTAGAATCGGATAAATATTTAGATTCAGTCTCTCTAAATAGAGAAAATGCCATTGTAAAGGGCATATTTGAAGTCCCACATATGAGAATAGATGGCAAAATACGACTTAAAAACTATCATAGTGATGACCAAATCATTGAAGCTTTAAACATAGCAGCTGCATCATATAGCAAAACAGATTACTGCGAAGATGAAAATTGTCAAAGAAAGAAGACCAGATGAGTCTTTTTTTCTTCCTTAGTTGATAATGTAGCTTGCGTTTAAAATTGGATTGAGGTTTATTGCCAAACTAAGTTGCTCTTTGAGCGGAAGCACAATAAGAATCGCGCAAATTAATGATTCAAAAATAAAACTTATATGATAAGATGAGGGTAGGATTACCCAA
>JAUSOA010000277.1 GCA_030656435.1 Acholeplasmataceae bacterium
TATTAAAGACTAGAAATGGCGGATATGATGGGAAAGGGCAATATTTCATACAAAATAAAGTTGATCAAGTTCTATTTAACGTGCCTTCTATATTAGAAGCATTTATAGAGTTGAAGCATGAAGCATCCATAATTGTTACAAGATCAATTCATGGTGAGATTAAGATGTTTCCAGTCATTGATAATGTCCATCAATCCCAAAGATTAATAGAATCATCAGTTCCATCAATTCTAAGTGAAAATATGATCAAACAAATTCAAGAAACAGGTAGAAAGCTTGTCGAATCACTTCAAATCATTGGTACACTTGCTATTGAATTTTTCATCACAAAAAATGATGAAATTTATATAAACGAATGCGCTCCAAGAGTTCATAATTCAGGACATTTAACAATAGAAGCATGTAATGTCAGTCAATTTGAACAGCATATCAGAGCAATTTGTGGATTACCGCTAAAGGATACTACATTAAAATCGATGAGCTTGATGGCGAATATCTATGGACAAGATATGGAAGCATCAAAAGTTATCCTAATTGAAAAACCAGAAGTTCATTTTCATCTATACGGCAAAAAAGAAATGAAGAGAAATCGAAAAGTCGGTCATGTTACAGTATGTGTATCCAACAAAAGAGATTTAGAAATATATCGAAAATACTTTAAAAGCTTACTTAATAAGGAAAATGAAAAATGATAAAAAGAATATTTATCGAAAAAAAGAATGAATTTCAAACTGCAAAAAACATTCTGAAACAAACAATTTTATCGGATATCGGTGTAGAACTACATGGACTGAGAAGCTTTGTAATATACGAGATTTTTAATGTCAGTGAAGACGCCTTTGAATCTATAAAGTGGCAAGTTCTTGCTGAAAAAGCTACTGATGAAATATTTGAGTCAATTAACCTAAGTTATTTTCAGTATTTGAGCTACACTTACTTACCCGGACAATACGATCAAAGAGCAGATTCTGCAATGCAATGCATCGGATTACTGGGGTATTCAGAAGTTATTATTCAATGTGCAGAACTACTTGTATTTCAACCT
>JAUSOA010000279.1 GCA_030656435.1 Acholeplasmataceae bacterium
ATCTCACTGTCTATTACGGCCAGACCCATTGAATCCGGAGAAAACCTGGTAATTCGAGTAATTGCATCGGTTGGAGATACAAACTATACAACCTTCCTAACATCCGCTCCTGCATTACCAACATTCATTTAGGAGTTAGAATATGGAAAAAATACTAAAATTGGGCGAGAAGGAATACAAACTCCACTCGTCCCTATTTACAATTATTGATTACCGTAATGTGTTTGGATCTGAGTTATTCAGTGATATCAAAAAACTCGAAAAGAGTAACAATATCAAAGAAGAAGATTTCTCTGTGGTGATTGATACTATATTCCGGATAATCTATGTTCTACACCGGCCATTCAGTAAAACTTCATATAATGACTTCATGATGTCACTAGATTTTTCAATATTGAGCAATCCAGAAGAACTGCAACTATTATCTTCAGCAATTGCGGAGATGTTAGGAACCCTAAAAAAAGGGCAATCGCCCTCCCCACAGTTCTAAGGATGAGTCTGAGTTTGGTGCAACAGCAAACATAATCTTTAACTTGGCTCATCTTGGACTTTCTATAGAAGATTCAAAACATTTTGATCTTGAAACATATATACAAATTGTGAAACTTGAACTGCAAGTTATAGGTGTTAAGAGTGGAACCAAAAAGGCATCCCAATCAGACATTGATGCTTTTTTAATCTAATGAAGGAGGTGTGATTGATGGCAGAAACAGTCAAAGGACTCAATATTAAACTTAGACTTGACGGTAGAGATCTTGAGAATGAGCTCAAAGGTATACAATCAGATTTAAAAGAACAACAAAAAGATCTCAAAGCGATCAACACGAATCTTAAATACGATAGCTCGAATGTGGAAATGTGGAAAACTAAGCAATCCAAACTGAATGACATCCTTCAAACAACAAAACAGAAACTTGAAACTCAAAACCTTGAACTTGAAAAAGCGAAACAAGCAGTTAAAATAGGTGACATGAGTGAAACCGAGTTCAACAAACTTTCGCGCAATGTATCTTATACAGAGGCGGAAGTATCAAAACTAAACAACGAACTCAAAAATACTAAGGGGAAGATTACTGAACTTGGCAATGCAAACTTTGAGAAGATAGGAAAACTTGGTAGCACATTAACAAAGTCAATAACACTACCCATTTTAGGTGCTATAGCCGCTTTATCTGGATTAGCTGTTAAGACAGCAATCACTGCCGATGAAATTGGCGATTCAGCCGCTAAAATCGGCCTCAGTGCAGAGAGTTTACAAGAATGGAACTACGTTGCGCAGATCTCTGGAAGTTCGACTGAAAGCCTAAATAAAGCCTTTATTAAGGTCAATAGTATTCTTGGTGATATTGCGACCGGTAATGGAGACAAGGTATCAGAAAGCTTGGCATTAATTGGACTAACTGTCGATGACCTTAAAGGCAAAAACGCTGATGAGGCATTTGATACGATTAGAGATGCTTTGGCTGGTGTAAAAGATGAAGCCATCAGAGTTGGAGTGGCCAACGAGTTCTTTGGTGAAAAAATAGGAACAGAAATTATTCCGATTCTATCTAGTGAGAAGACTGCTATTTATAACTTAAGACAAGAAGCCAGGGAATTAGGAATTATTACGAATGAGCAAGCACAAGTTGCTGGAAATTTTACAGATTCACTAGATCAGACCAAACAAGCATTATCAAGTCTTGCAATGAATCTATCGATGACAGTACTTCCCATTTTACAAACACTGCTTCAAAAAGTTCGTGACGAGATTATCCCAACAATAAAAGGCTGGATTGATAAATGGATTAACTTAGATGATAACACAAAGAAGATCATCATAACATTAGGTGCAGTCGTTGCTGCAGTTGGACCTGTGTTATCTATTGTAGGCAAAGTGGGTCCATTATTAAGTATGGTTTCGATGGTATTAAAAGGTGTGGGAAGTGCTGGGATATTTGCTGGTGCAGGGATAAATTTCGCAACTTTAGGCATTGGTGCACTTATCGCTATTCTAGCTATGGCATTATTTCAAAGTGAAGACTTTCGTGCTTTGCTTGCGAGACTTGGTGAAACACTCATGCAATTGCTACCACCAATCATGCAGATAGTAGATAGCCTAATGACGGCATTATCTCCGATTCTTGATGTCATCATTGAACTCGTCATTATGCTTGTTGATATGCTTGTTCCAATCATTGATATTATTCTTCAACCATTAATGATGCAAATAGGATTTATTGCTGATATTCTTGAACTGGTTGCACCACTCCTTGAAGTCATCGGTAAAGTGCTACAAGCAATCTTGGTGCCTGCAATCAAAGTATTACAAAAAGTACTTGAACCTGTTATGGCCGTTGTTCAAAAGATCGTCGAATTTTTATCAATCATTTTTGAATGGATAGGCGATCTTGGACCAAAGATGTCAGACATTGCTGGAAATTTTGGTGACATGATTGGAAACATTACTGGTAATATTAGTGAGTTTGCAGGAAACATTGCAGATGGAGTCGGTAACTTCGTAAGTGGTGCTGCTGATAAGGTCGGCGGATTTTTCAATAAAATAGGTGGTTGGTTTGGTGATGCCTTTAATTTGAAGCAAGCTTCTTCTATATCGAATCAATCCAATTCGTCGACTTCAAATATATCCACAAATAATATTACAATTAACACAACATCTCCAACATTTGACATTGATTCAATCAATCGTGCATTAGGAGGTAATGTGATATGATCCGACGTTTTTATCTAGAAAACACATATGGAAATCGTTTCTATTTTGATTATAGAAGCGGGTGCTTAATCAGTGGATTTTCAGGATTAGGATTTTCAAAGGAACTCACTTATCTAAAATATGATCAGTTTTATGACCTGGTCGATCAGACACAACCATTGCTTGAAATACAGGCGATATTAACATTCTTAAAAGGATATCTTGGATATTCTCAAATTTTAGACTATTTGAAACTATCTTCTAAAAGCTTAAAACTAGTTTATCAAACTTTTGATCAGGCTTTTTGTTATGTTGAGATAAAATCACTATCTAAACAAGAACTTGTTGCGGGAGTTTTGCAATGCCAGATTACATTTCAAAAATTATCACTGTGGCTTAAAGAAAATTCTTCAGTTATAGAGGTCAATGTTGAATCATCT
>JAUSOA010000281.1 GCA_030656435.1 Acholeplasmataceae bacterium
ATCGGAGGTGATCAGGATGCGCATATTCAATAAGCAAGGTTTTAGCGTTTTAGAAGCAATCGCTTCCGTCTTTATCATTTCACTGGTTTTTACTACAGCATTCACTATTGTTGTTGCTATGAGAAATAGAGCAGTCGCTACAGAAGAACAGCGGTACGCGATTGAAGCTGGCTCAGCAATACGCGATGAAATCGTTCAAAGCTATGCATATTTAACAATTGCACCCTGGATTTTAACTGGTGAAAAAATAGTGGATTACCAAAATTGTAGTGATTTAGGTGTCCCTATTTCATGCTCATTATTTAATTATGAAACCAATAATAAAATCTATGATGACAATGTCACTTTAGTATTTTTAGCCCCAACTGCTGAATCTATCAGCTACAAAGTCATTCATTTTCAAGTAATCATCGAGTATTATAAAGGTAAGACCCTCGTATTAGAAGGTATCATTTATGAATAGAAAAGGGATTAGTTTAATGGAACTTCTTGGTGCTGTAGTTATCTTTGGTATTTCTATATCATTAATAGCACTCCTTCTTTCCGTGATTTTTAATGCCAATGATCGAATCCTTGAACAAAGTAGAGCAAATACTGAAGGAACGATAGTGATTGCTCATTTAGAGAATTTGATGAAAGAATTTGCTACAACTGATTATTCAGTTTGCTTAGGTAATACGGATTGTATAATACTAGAGTCACATTATACATATGAACTTAGTGGAGATTCTTCAAGTATAGTTTTGGTTACACATACTCCACCGAAAACACTAATGATTAGCTTCATGAATGATGAACTCTATATAAATGGTAGTGTTCGCGAAATTCGTAATTTTCAGGTTCATGAAAGTAGTTATATTGAAAAAAGTACTGTTAATAATAAATTGGTTTTGAAGATTGTTTTAGTCTTGTATGCAAATGAGAATAAGCTATATACATTCACATCGAATCAAACGATTCAATTATCTAGTGTTCCATCTTCATAAGGAGGACGAATGAAACTATTAAAATCAAAAAAAGGAATGAGTTTACCGACAATACTTGGGATTGTTGCTTTTGTACTTGGTACGACAGCAACCCTTCTATCCTATGTATTTTTTCAGTCTAAGCTCGTCAATATAAGCATAGAAAACACGGAAGCCTATGAAAATGCCGTTCAAAAAGTCAATGCAACTTTAAAGATTATTACAAGGGATAAATTACTTGATGATGAATACTTGAGAGATCTTGAAACGTATATGGATGTTTCAATTGAATTATATAGTACAAATTTGTGGACAGTTTCTTCGATGGTTAGTGACACGAAGCAAGTGACTAGCTATATTACTGGTTCGACTGCTGCTGTAAATAGTTTTGAAACGATATTTCAAAATACAGGAGAGGAACCTACTTTTGTGCTGAACCCGCTAATCACCTCGGGAAGTTTACTTTCTTCTTACCTTCCTAAGTATATGGAAACAAATTTTCCATCCATTACACCGGAAACAAACTTCACAACCTTTCAAAGTGTGATTGACTATATTAGAGTGTTAGCACTTGCAAACCAAGGTTTTTCTTTGCGCGTTCCCAACGATCTCCAAAATCAATCCAATCCTACTGCATTATCACACTGGTATATCCAGGGAAGTGTAACTATACCTAACAATAAAGATTTGACAATACCTGATAATAGACTTTTAGTCATTGATGGTAGTTTAACAATGAACCGAGGAAGCACAATTTATGGAAATGTGATCGTGAATGGTAATGTTGTTATTAATGGTCAAGGAAATAGTTCTCAAGGGTTGCAGGGTACTATTTATGCAAATGGAAATGTTAATTTCGCCAAAAATCTTATTTTCGGTACAGCAAGTCGCCCAAGTTTTGTTTTTGCTGAAAAGGATATCACATTGGATAACATCATCAATGGTTATGGATATTTCTTATGCCAAAATTTTACTGCTAAGCAAGGTAATATCTATATAACTGGTGGAGTCTACACTTCAGACGATCAAAATATCCAAAGAGCAATTACTGAAAACACAAATTTAAATACTGACGCATTTTACGATTATGCGGTTCCCCTACTCATAGAGGTTGAAAACACAGATCCGATATCCGGTGGAACAATAGGTGATTTCAAATATACATCACCTAAAATTGGTTCGTAAGGATGAGTTCATCTCACCCTTTTTTTTATTTTCAAAAGCTTTACATCAATCACTTGATATTTATTTCATTTGTGCGATAATAGTAACGAGGTGTTGTTCATGAAATATTTAATCGCATGTGATCTAGATGGATCACTCTTAAACCGTAAAGGTGAATTAACTAATAAAACAATCAAAGTCATAGAGACTTTAAAGGATTTGGGGCATGTGGTTGTCATAGCAACCGGTAGACCATTCAGTGGCGCTATATCGAAATATCATGAATTAGGGCTAAATACTGCAATGATTACAGATAACGGTGGAGCAATTGATAATCCAGTAGATTTAACATTTGCGAAACAAAGAACTTTTATTCCGCTACATATGATGCATGGATTATTTACCTTTAGTAAACCGTTTATTATCTCTACTTTCTTTAGTGTGGATAATGTTGTCTATGCCTATAAATATGATAAGAGATTGGAAGAGTTCTTTAGTGGAATTCATAGTGATCGAGTCATTGAAAATGACATGACTGAATTTCATGTAGAGCCAACAGGATTAATCTATCTAATTGATTTTGATAAGCAAACTGAATTTGAAGGCTTTATTGATAGGGAATATGGACATACCTTATCCTATCGACTTTGGGATGCTGCAAAAGAATATGCAATCTACGAGGTTTACTTAAAGCATGTTTCAAAATCCTCAGCATTAAAGTATTTACTTGACCATTATGAAATTGATCCAAAGTACCATATAGCGATTGGTGATGGAATTAATGATGTTGAAATGATTAGAGATGCAGCATGGGGAGTTGCAATGTCAAACTGTGTGCCTGAATTGAGAG
>JAUSOA010000032.1 GCA_030656435.1 Acholeplasmataceae bacterium
GACCTCATCATCATCTGTAGGAATAGCATTAAAGCAGGAAGGGATCAGTTATATAGCTGGTGCTGAACTGCCTTGTGTTATTGTTTCAGTCATGAGAGCGGGTCCTGGACTTGGTGGAATTCAACCTTCTCAAGCAGATTATTTTCAGGCAACTAGAGGTGGAGGTAATGGAGATTATCGAGTGATTGTTTTCGCTCCTGAATCCATTCAAGAAACAGTGGATTTAATGAAGGAAGCCTTCACTGTTGCAGATATTTATCGCAATCCTGTGATGATATTAGCTGATGGACTTATTGGCCAAATGATGGAGTCTGTTGATCTAGACAAACCATGCAAAAAGCGCAATATAGAGCCAAAAACCTATGCAACAACTGGTACTAAATACCATGAAGGTAGAAACGTGATTTCCTCAGTTGGGTTGGATCCAATCTATCTAGAAAATCACAATTTAAAGCTTCAAGCAAAATACAAAGAAGTGATTAAGCATGAAACCATGTATGAAATGGTGAACATGGAAAATGCTGAATATGTTATCGTTGCCTATGGCACTGTAGCAAGAATTGTAAGATCATCGATTGAAGCACTAAAGGAAATTGGCATCAAGGTAGGTCTTATTAGACCAATCTCGCTTTGGCCATATCCAAAGAAGGCATTTGATTTTATTCCAAAGACTTGCAAGGGAATTTTAGTTGCAGAAATGAGTATGGGACAAATGCTAGACGATGTGTTAATATCGAATAAGGGAAGATTTCCTGTTGCGTTCTTTGGACGTGCCGGTGGAGTTGTACCTGAGCCAGAAGAAATCGTTGATGCGATTCTTAACTTCGAAAGTAAGGTGGTGGAATCGTGATTCGATATGAAAGATCTAAAGGATTATCCGATGTAACGACACATTATTGTCCAGGATGCACACATGGTATCCTTCATAAGTTAGTGGCAGAAGTACTTGAAGAACTCGGCCTTTGTGATCACACAGTAGGTGTAGCATCCGTAGGCTGTTCAGTATTTGCCTATGAATATTTTAATACTGATTTTCAACAAGCTCCACATGGTAGAGCTTGTGCAGTAGCAACTGGTATTAAGCGTGTTTTACCGGATCGAATTGTGTTTACTTATCAAGGTGACGGAGATTTAGGATCTATTGGTATTGCTGAAGCAATTCATGCAGCAAACCGCGGTGAAAATATTACTGTTATCCTTGCGAATAATGCGACTTATGGAATGACTGGTGGCCAGATGGCGCCAACAACTCTAATTGGGCAGGTTTCAACAACCTCTCAACAAGGAAGAAATTTAGAACAGCATGGAGCACCACTTCGCATCTCTGAAATTTTCGGACAAATTGAGTCAGCAGCCTATGTAGAACGCGTCTCACTCCACGATATTCCAAATATTAGAAAAGCTAAAAAAGCAATTAAAAAGGCATTCACTTACCAAATAGAAAAAAAGGGTTTCACAATGATTGAAGTCATATCAACTTGTCCTGTTAACTGGGGAATGAAGCCAAAACAAGCACTGGATTGGGCTAAGGATAATATGATTCCAATTTACCCTCTTGGTGTCTATAAGGATGTGGATAAACATGATTAGAACCATTCGCATCTCAGGGTTTGGTGGCCAAGGTGTTATGCTTACGGGTCAACTACTCGCCTATGCAGCAAATGAACAAGGTTTATTCAGTTTGTGGGTACCGACATATGGTCCTGAAACACGTGGTGGAACTGCGAATTGCTCAATTACTATTAGTGATCGACCAATCTATTCTCCAGTTTTTCAAAAATCAGATGATCTACTCGCATTTAATGAACCTTCACTCGTTAAGTTTGGAAATAAGATTAAAAAGGGAGGAAATGTATTCTTCAATTCGTCCTTAATAAAAAAAGAATTTTCAAATGAAGAAGCAAATATTTATCCTGTTCCAATGACTGAGCTCGCTCAATCACTCGATAAACTTCAAGTTGCAAACATGGTAATGCTTGGTGCATACTTGAAAAAAGTGGATATTTTTAAGGAAGAAGTTATTATTAAATCTTTAAGATACTTCCTAGGCGTTAAAAAAGAAGGTATGCTACCGATTAACCAAAAGGCATTATCGATAGGCTACGAATCGATTTAAACCTAAATCAAAAGGAAAACGGATTGGATCATCCAAATTCACGTTTTCCTTTTTTGTTTATTATGAATTTCATGTCGTCTATCATATCGGACGATGTACGAATTTACGTCTCTTTCTTTGAAAAACAATTGAC
>JAUSOA010000039.1 GCA_030656435.1 Acholeplasmataceae bacterium
TACCTAGCAGATTCCCTGCTAGATTCGGAAATCTATGATGCAAGAGTCAATCAACTCAATCTTTCACTCAAAAAAGATATTTTATCGAAGACATTTGTGAGTAAGCTTAAAAAAGAAGGCTTTAAAATTGCTGTTTATACAGTCAATGATTCGAAGGATGCATTAAAATTTCAAAATCTAGGTATAGATTACCTGACAACAGATAAATTATAAGGAGAGCTTGATTATGAAAATATCAGTAGGTGGGATGATCGCATCCGGAAAGTCAACCTTAGTAGAAAGATTAGGAAAAGAATTAGATTTACCAGTAATGAAGGAATTTGAAAAGGATGATGAAGTCTTCAACACCCTTTTGAAATGGTTATATGAGCAGCGTGATAATGTAGAAATGCTTTTGCAAATCTATTTCATTCATAACCACTGGTTGAATCAACAAAAATATGAGAGTAACTTTATCGTCGATAGAGATTTAGTTGAACACTGGCTATTTGCTCAGCACAACCTAAAATCAATGCCTACGATTATGAATATGTATAATGGCGTATTTCATGCCTATATGAACCAAATCAAAAAGCCTGATCTCTATCTCATTTTAGATGTCGATTGGGAAAACTTCAAGGACCGTGTCATGACGCGTGGACGTGGTCAAGAAATCGAAAATTTCGATAAAAATAAAGACTATTTTTATAACCTCATGAAGGATTATACGACAAAGATTGCTGCACAATGTGCAGTTTATGAAATACCCTATGTCATTATCAATACCAATGGACTTACAGAAGACCAAGTCTTCAAGAAATCAATTGAAGCCATCAAAAGGGTAATGTAGCAAAAAAATTGATTCAAGCCCTCAACAAGGGCTTTTGTTTTAGAAATAGGAGAACTAAATGGAAACCATCAAATTAAGTAAAGAAGAACTGAAATCATTTCTAATAACCTATCAGGGATTAACATACCCAAGTGAATTTCAAAGTGAAGAAGGAATAATCAATTTGTTTCGAAGAATCGGTAGCATTCAATATGACCCCTTAAATGTCATAGGGAAGAATGCAGATCTTGTTTTGCAATCGAGAATTCCAGACTATAAGGAAAATACGCTTTCAAAAATGCTCTATCAGGATAGAACCTTAATTGATGGTTGGGATAAGATGATGAGCATTTATTTAACTGAGGATTTTCCTTATTTCCATCATATTCGAAGAGAAAAGGATAGGGATGTTCAAAATACACTGAATTACCGAAAACAAATCAGTTCAATTGAATATATCGATCACGTACTTGATTATATCAAAGCACACGGACCCTCCTATCCTAAGGATATGGATTTAGGTAGTATCGAAGGTGGAGTTTGGGGACATGGAAAGGTTTCTTCAGTGGTTTGTGACTATTTGTGGAATATCGGAGTTCTTGGAATTGTCGAAAAAAAGAATGTAATTAAAAAATATGATTTCATTGAAAATATCATTGATCCAAGCATATTGAACCAAGACCCAGTTGAAGATATGGAAGACTTTTTAAAATGGTATGTCTTAAGAAGAATTGGAAGCATTGGTATCTATTGGAGTAAGTCAGGTCCAGGATGGTATAACCACTTCATCTATAAGGAATCGTTAAGAAAACCAATCATTAAATCACTTCTTGAAGAAAACAAGCTTACCCTAGTGAAAATAGATGGAATGAAGGAAGATTTTTATATTAGGACAACGGATATACCTATTCTAAAAAGACCTTCTCAAGAGATTCAAAAAGTTAAATTTATTGCACCGCTTGATAATCTTTTATGGGATAGAAAATTCCTTTATCAAATCTTTGATTTTGACTATACCTGGGAGGTCTACGTTCCAGAAGCCAAAAGAAAATATGGTTATTATGTTATTCCAGTTTTATACGGAAATGACTTAATTGCTAGGTTTGAGCCTTCAGGAAAAAGATCATTAAATGATTTCTCGATTAAAAATTGGTGGTGGGAAGATCATATTACACCAACCAACGAAATGATTAATGAAATTATCGAAGCCTTCAATTTGTTGACTAAATTTTTAGGTGCTGATAAAATAGATATCGAGAATATCAAAGAATTTCTATTAGGGAGTAAAAAATGATGAAACACGAATATAAGAAGCATGAAAAAAATATATATGTTCCAACTTCAGAGCCAACAATTACTGATATACCAGCATATCAATATCTCACGATAACTGGTTTAGGGAATCCAAACAGTGAGGAATTCAGAGCGAAAATTAGTGCACTATATAGTCTATCCTACGCAATTAAGATGAGCCCCAAAAATGGTCATCTAATTAGTGGTTATTACGAATATACTGTATATCCCCTTGAGGGCATTTGGGACTTAACAGAAGAGGGAAAAGCGAAGAATCTTTTAGATAAGAATGAGCTCGTCTATAAAATTATGATTAGACAGCCAGACTTTGTTACTGAAGATGTTTTTAAAAATATACTCCAAAAACTGGTAGAAAAGAAAAATATACCTTTTTTATCAGATATCAAGTTTGAAGTCATACAAGATGGAAACTCAATTCAAATCATGCACATCGGTTCCTTTGACGATGAACCGAAAAGCTTTCTTAAGATGAAGGACTACCTAGAAAAACACAATTTGAAACAAAGATCCTTAGTCCACAGAGAAATATATTTATCGAACTTTCAAAAAACCAAACCTGAAGATTTAAAAACAGTGCTTAGATACTTTATTGAATGATATAAAGAATCAATGAAAAAAGAAAAAAGGAATGTACCCGATTGGGTCCATCCCTTTTTCTCTTTAAGGACTCTTAGAGGAAGAGTTGAAAGTATGATTATGCAGGTTCGGTAACGTTTAATGTTCTTTCGTAAACCTTTTGATTACCTAACCAGTCTGTAAGTGTATATTTCAAGATGTATGTGCCAACAACGGATGTATTGATTGTGTAAACTCCGGCACTCTCAGTAACTAAACCAACAGTATCACTTGATATAGTTAGTGTTGGAACCTTAGCGAAATCGCCATATTTTAAGCCAGTAAGTGGGTTAAAGACTGCATTTTGTACAACATTTCCGACAGGAGCCCAGAAATATGGAGCAACTTCATCATTTGCATATCCAATAAGCTTAACAGAAACATCATCAAAATAAATCTTAGTTGCTGCACTTCTTGATGGATTTAATGCATCAATTAGACCAATGAAGAATCCAAGTTTAGCATCTGCAGTGCTTAGGCGAGCATTATGCATAACGAGGTTAAATGTAGTCCAATCAGTTCCTAGTTCAACAGTATGGAGTGTGTAATTCGCGAAGTTGTCTGATGGGTTTTCAAAGATGACATTGATATCTCTTGCTACATCAGCCTTAGCCTTAAATGTTAATAAATAACTAGAGCCTGCTTCAAACTTGAAGCTATTTCTTTGGAAGAACTGAATGCTGTGAGGAACGGTACCAACATAGGTAACATCGATTACAAGGTGTCCATCAACAAATTGATGAGGATTCCATGTGCCTGTACCTGTACCAACCTTAAGTGTCCATCCAACATTCGCATCTAGGTTCGTAATTGGTGTTTGTGCTTCAAAGCTGCCATCAGTGAATTGAATACGTTGATCTGGCATATCAGCTGCTGCAACCACAGTGATTACTCTAGTATGAGTTAAAGTGTTTCCTGAAGCATCTGTAAGCATATAAACAAGATCATAATCATCAGGAACGTCAACATTGACTGTACCTGTGTAAGAGATTTGGTTTACATTCAGTGTCTTATCGACATGATCGTAAACTCTTAAGCCAAGCATTGGATCAAATGCATTACCCTGTAACCAAACTGTATCTAATGCACCCCAAA
>JAUSOA010000042.1 GCA_030656435.1 Acholeplasmataceae bacterium
TTTCTAATTATTGTCAAAGAAGCTACTGAGCAAAAACTAAGTGAAATGATGAAGGAATTAGATCAATTAACAGAAAACAAAGATTTAGTCGAACATATTAGTTTTTCATATGGAGCAACCTCTAAAAAGCATATTAGTGAATCCCTTACTATTTTGATGAGACGTGCAGATTTAAATCTTTACGAAATGAAGGAAAAGCACAAGGAAATTAAAGAAAAAATCGCTAACGAATTAGCGAGAAAATTAGAATTGAAGAAATAGTGTATAGTGCTCACAACGATGTGGGCATTTTTTATGTTATATTTTTGAAAAAGACGAAACCATTAACGAGAATAAGAATCACAATTGAAAATATAACTGTATAAACAATTGCTGGATAAGAAAAATTAAACTCTAATTTGTCAAGATGCCTAAAAAGTATTCCAAGATAAGCCCAGATTAGAACAATTCCAAAGGCTAAATCCGATTTTAAATAGATAACAAGAGATCCGATGATTACACCAACAAGTAACACCAATACAGTGAGTATTATAGAAATGCCACTAAAGCTTGGAGCACCAAGATCAACTAATAAGATTGTAAAGTTCGCGATGGATGCTACAACGATCCATCCGAAATAAACACCAAATGATATTTTTGAAAGTAGATTTAAACTCGTTACATGATTAGATATTAAAATGAGTGAGACTAAAAGAACAATCATCGCAATCATCGATAATCCAATTTTATTATGATGCCAAAAGAGTAACCAAGTTATATTCGCTATTGAGCTTATAGAGAATAGAACATTCACAGTGAAATATGTTTTTGAAATAACTTCATTTTCCACCTGTCCAATTCGAGTTAACTGGAATACTGAATATGCACCAAGCAAAAGATAGATAATACCCCATATAGAAAAGGTGAATCCAGTGGGTTGAAAAAGATTTGGATATTGATTTGAAATTTGTCCTGTGTTTTGACCGTTAATCGGAAGTGTATTGGCTAGTGCATTCATAACAATCATCAAGATAAAAAGAAGAACTGTAATGAGAATAGAACTTAATGTTTGAGCTTGCGTCATATGTTCACCCCTAGGTAATGCTTACTTAAATTATAGCATTCTTCAAAATAAAAAAGCTTCCGAGAGGAAGCTTCAGACTGTTGATAAAAGCTAGTTTTGAAACTTCAGTACATAACTGAAATTCAGAATCGGCTTTTTATTTTTGATTTTTCGAGTTATTTTTCTATAAATCCTTAAAAAATATGAAATCACAGTAGAC
>JAUSOA010000043.1 GCA_030656435.1 Acholeplasmataceae bacterium
CACCTAATATTAATACGAATTGACTATACTTTCCTTCATATATAATTTCAGAATCTTCAAATTTTTTAGGTTTTTTTGATGCAATAATTCCGATGTAATTTTGTTTCTTTTTCGCTAGTATAATTGAACCCTTTTCGATAACTTGATCAAATTCATCACGTGGAAAATGAAAATGTACATACTCCTGTCTATTTCGCTCCAAATAGCCTTTTCTTGGAGATAAATCATAAATCAAAAAGAGTTTATTCTCATGCTGAATGGCATGTGGATTAATTCCATTTCCTACCCAAAATGATGGAGAGAAGTTTCTTGCTGCATCATCAAACATAGGTGACCCAGGATGGGTTGAAAAAACTGATATTTTATCGCCCATTGTTGCTTGCCAAATATGCTGCTGATCACCGAACTTTTTAGGGTGATATTTTTGAGCGGTAGAAAGCATATAACTATCTGTTTTATAGGTATAGGTGTTCGCTCTTTCTATTGCAACTCCTTGTGTCGCTGGATTGAGTATTTTTACGACTAAAGGAAGTAGTCCAAGCTTTCTAAGGATTGGAATATTGACAGATTCCAAGTCTCTTAGGAAATTATTCTCCTTAAGGTTCCATGCATTGAAAATCTTCATTGTCATATTGATGGACCGAGTATTGGTAAATGCCTCCATGGACCAAAGAAACATACCTTTCTTGTTGATGTCATTGTCCTTAAATTCATGCTTAACTTCAGATAAATTCAAGCCCATTGAATCCTTAATAATTTGTTTATCCTTATTTTTCGCAATGTCAATAATGATTTCTGGAACTTTATAACTCTTGCATAGGATAAATAATGCAGAGATTCTTTCATAGTCATATTCTCTTTTTTGAATTTGAAAGGCATGAGCAAGAATATCGTTGACATCTGCTTTTTCTCTATCCTTTTTTTGTTCCTCATAGCATCTTCCGCTACTCGCTACAAAATAACCGTTGAAGCTGTGCATAGCGAAATCTAAGAATATAATATCTAAGATGATTTTCGCTTTATTTACAATCTCTAAATCCTTTGCATGATCCACTAAAACGCAAAGTGGAGCGATATCCTCTTCATAATAGGTATTCGAATGCCATTCAGTGAATCCATATTTAAACCTATTTTCAAGCCAATCTAATATCTTGGGTTTCGCCTTCTCTTTATGATATAAACCGATATGTCCATCATTTGAAAATGAATGGTCAGGAAATAAGTCTCCTGCAAAATACTCACAGGTGTGAAAGAGTAACTGATGGTTTTCAGACCAAAAGCACATCCCATCACTACCAGGCTCATCCATCCAATACTTAAAGTTAAGCATTGCATCTTCAATCGCTTTTACAGTTTCACTAGATAAAAGGTCCTTATAGGATAAATAGGTCTTGATTAAAGAGATTAATCTAAAATCCGCACAATCGTATCGATTGTTAACAAAATCGACAAGATCTAATATCTCTTTTTCTTCTATTTGAAATCCTTCATCTAATCTTTTAATATCCTTAAAGCATTTGACATTCATTTTAATAAGCATTCCAACATCTTCTTTAACAGCCATATAACCTCCTACTAAAAAATCTCTGATTCTAGTTTTCTTAATTCCGTTTGATCTTCAACACTCAAGTTTTCTAAACCTGTTTCTTCTCTAATCTTTAAGAACTTTCTAACCTGAAGACTTCTTTCATTGGTTAAAACAAACTTTCTAGCTGCAAAATAACCAATAGTCATTAGGATAACAAAGGATAATGACATCGCGATACGAATACCTAATAAAGCATTATCAGGTTGAGTGGGTAATTGATTTGTTGATGTCGGTTTAACATATCCTGAGATGTATAGCATAATACCAAATATTTGAATTGCTATTGCTGAGCTTGTCTTTCTAATGAATGTCATAATACCAGAAAAGCTTCCAGTAGGTCTTTCTCTTAGCTTTAACTCACCAGCATCAACTGCATCAGGAAATATGATCCAGCTCATAAGCTGTGCACCAGCAAATCCAAATGCTGTAACAGCAGTTAGGGCATATGCACCAATCACTGACCAATCAGAAGGATAGAGTCCTACACCGATAAAGCCAAGGATTGCAATTGGCAATCCAAAGTAATAAATCTTCTTTTTATCTACAGTATTGACTAGCTTACTAATGATTGGAAACATGAGAAGTTGAACTCCAATAAAGGTACCTAAAAATACCGTCGCACTTCCAGGAACTACATAAAGTGAATAATAAATAATACCAGCGGATAAAATATCCATTGAAATGCTTTGGCATAGATACATATAAACTAAACCTCTAAAAGCTTTAACCTTCAGTGGTTTAACAAATGAATTCACTTCGAATACTGTTTTTTCTTTAGGTAGTTCTACACGTTCTTTAGTGAAAAAGCCAATTAGAATTAAAGGTAGCGCGAAGAATAGTCCAAAGCCAATACCAGTGACTAAATAGAATGTATTGATACCAATGGTTCCTGCTTTAAATATTTCTAAAATCATTGCAGGAACTAGTGTACATACTGCAGAGGCAAGTGTTGAAACAACTAATCTGATCACATTGACTTGATTACGTTCCTTGACATTCGTTGTGATTTCAGCAGATAGTGAGCTATAGGGCACTGCAATAATGGTTGAGATGGTGCTATAAAACAAGAATGTCGAAATTGCAAAGACGACCTTTGCAGCATCGGATTCCCATCCACCTATTGGAAGCCACATTAATGCAAACGCGATGATTACTAAAAAGCCACCAGCCATAATAAATGGTCTTCTTCTACCAATCTTAGTTCTTGTATTATCACTAACAACACCCATGATTGGATCACTGACTGCATCCCAAATCTTAGAGATTAGAATAGCGGTTGCAGCAATCGCTGGATTAAGTCCGATGACATCTGTTAAGAAGATTAAATATAGCACACCAATCATTGCTTGTGCTCCACCACCAAAAACATCTCCCCAAGCAAATATTAATTTTTCTTTGCCCTTCATTTGAGTTAAATCAACATCATACTTTTTCGCGTTCATTTAAAATAGCTCCTTATATTGTGTTTTTAGATAATTTATACTTTTTTCAATGCTTTCTATTTCTGTTTTTGTATTTTGTTCAATGACTGCATAACTTGCATGCTTTGATGCTAGCATGACCTGGTCGAAATCAATTAAACCAGATCCAACCTCACAGTCTTTTGGTATTCCATTTTCTTGAATCAAATAATCTCTTAGGTGAACTCCTATTAGTCTATCTCCGATGAGCTCAATCACCTCATGAGGTTCATATCCGGATTTTTTGGACCAGTAGGTGTCAGAGACGATATATAAATCATTTACTGTATGATTTAATATATAATTCAGTTTGGTTTCATTTCCTATTTTTTTGAATTCAAAATGATGGTGATGGAAGGCAACTCGAATTCCCTTTTGTTTATAGAGTTCGACAAGTAAGTTCAACTTTTTTGTAAACCTTTGTAGACTTCTTTTACCAAAGAAAATTGCAGGTATGGATAAAACTGAAACAATAACTAACTTGCATCCTACCTTTTTAGCGAATGCTGAAATATGTTCGATATCCTTAAATAACTTACTCATCTTCATTTGGATGGATAGGATTTCTATTTTCTTTTTGGATAATGTGAGTGTTAGTTCTTCATTTAGATCTAGTCTTGCAAGCTCAACTCTATGAATTCCAATTCTTAGTAACTCATCGAATGCATGTGATAAATTCTTTTGAGCAGTTTTTCTAATCGTATACGTCTGAACACCTAGCTTCATATTAGTTACCAATAATTCTTATATTATTTTCATAATGAAGCGTTAAGGAGTGTCCATTGAAGCTATAGATAATTTCCTTTGGCTTTCTTTGGATGGAGTTAGTAGATACATATTGATTTTCATAGCGTTGGTATTCTAGGTTTTGAGTCACTCCACCTATTGTAAAGCTATGATCAAAGGTTGCTATCATAGTCTTTAAAGTCGTTTCTCCGTTTAAGCGTGTTTGATAGGTTAGTTGGTGTTTAGTTGTGTCATAGCTTATCTCATTTGCCATAAATCTAGACATAAATGCACTAAATGTTTCATTTGTTTGAGAGGATAACTCAGTAACAAAGTAATGATCTCCAGATCCTGTTTGAACAAGATCATATTTTTCTGTTAAAAGATCCTTAACACTTCCTCGAACAAGCATATCATCACGATTTCCCTCTTGATTACTCATATCAAAAGGTACCCATTCTAGTGCATGTCTAGATTGAATAGCAATCATCGCGTTTCCAACTCTTCCAAATATATAGCCTTGACTGATGAAGGACTCATTCACTTCATCAAATAGCTCATAAGGGAAAAAGATGTGCGTTTTTTCCTTGACAATCATTGGTTCCATAAAACCTACTTTAGTAGGTGGTTGATAGATAGTGATATTAACATTCTTTTCTTGAACACTATAGGGTTGTCTACCATTTCCAGTCCAATAGGTTGGTGTTCCACTTCTTCTAGGTATTTTTGCTGGTTGTGTTGAAAAGACAGAAACTAAATTACTTAAATTAATAGAAGTGACTGCATGTTGATCCGCATATTCTCCTGGTTGGTAGGCTTGAGCAGTATGCATGGAGTAATCATTTGTTTTATAGGTATAAACATTTGCTCTTTCAATTGCTACACCATTGGTTGACGGTTTCAAAGTAGATGAAACCATACCGAGTAAATTAAACGCTCTAAGTGGCCATAAATTGACCAGCTTGAAATCATTTAAGAATTCGTTTCTAAACATATTGTTTTTAGACATGTACTTAATTGTATTATTAACAACCTCTGGATTACTAAAGGCTTCCATATTCCATTGCATCATGATTTGATGGTC
>JAUSOA010000052.1 GCA_030656435.1 Acholeplasmataceae bacterium
GTCTAATTCGTACAACGTTATTATTATATCAAATAAAAAACGGTTGAACAAGTCAACCGTTTGAAAAATTGTTAATCTATCTCTTGCCTTGATCATAAATCTGACCAAGTGCCTTTGGTGATCTTGAAGACTTAGAAAATGCTGCAAGAATAACTAAAGTTGCTACATAAGGAACAATATCATAAATCTCTTTTTCGATTCCTAAATTAGTAAGGAAAGGAATGATTGAATATGAGTTTGCAATGGTTCGCATAAATCCAAAGAATAGTGCAGCGAGTATGATTCCTGAAGGCTTCCAGTTACCAAAAATTAAAACTGCGATTGCTAAGAATCCAAAGCCTGCGACTGTAACATTAAACTCTGTTGAAGTAGACGTTACAAAGATGACTCCACCCATTCCAGCAAGTACTCCAGACAATGTGACTGCAATAAAACGCATTCTATAAATATTAATACCTAGAGAATCTGCTGCATGTGGATTTTCACCACAAGCTCTCAAGCGTAAACCAAATTTACTTCTAAATAATAGAAAACCGATAACTACAAGTAATCCTAGACCTATATAAAAGCTTAAGAACACTCTAGAAAAGAATAAATCTCCTATGATTGGGATTGTACCTAAAATAGGAACTTCTTGAATCATAAATGTTGAATTAAATTGAACTTGTTGACCACCTTGAATGAATCTTGCTGTAAATATTGCAAATGCTGGAGCAAACAAGTTTAATGCTGTTGCTGATATGATTTGGTCAGCTTTCATAAAGATAGATGCATGCGCATGGATCATTGCGTATAGTCCACCAACAATTCCACCAATCATTAATCCCATGATTAAGATGAACTGAGTTCTTGCTTCAATACCAATCATGACTTGCTGGATTCCAAAAGCCATCATATAGGCGATAACGCCTGTAATCGCAAACTTTATAGATGTGATTGCTGCTTTAGGACGTCTAACTTTGAGTTTGAAAAACCAAAATATACCAAGTAGTGGGATTAAGAATGAAAATATCTTGAAGCCATTCACAGACTCACTACTAATTTGCATTTCCGGATCTTTGAATTTATACAAATCTAATTTTCCGATTTTGACAAGCAATATGTGAGCAATCAGCAATATAATTACTGAAAATGAGAGAGCAACGATAAAGATAACCATTTCGGTTAAGGGCGAATAAGGAAATCCCTCAAGTCCTTGAATTGACCAAATACCAACAAATGCACCTAAAACCATAATACCTTCTAGTGCAATATTGGTTACACCACTACGCTCTGCTAAGAGCCCGCCTAGTGCAACGACAAGTAATACTGTCATTGAAATATAAGTGTTTTGAATGAGTTGATAAATGATTTCCATTATTTGTCAGCTCCTTTTTCTTTGCGATTTTGTCGCCACTCACGAAATCTTTCACCATAAAGTTTAAAGATCGTTTGAAGAGCAACTGAAATTGCTGTCACGTAAATAATGACCGCGATAACCATATCAATAATTTGAGGAACAAAGCTATAAAGCTGCATATAGTAACCACCCATACGGATGTTTGCTAAAAATAATCCAGCCAATAATGCCCCAATTGGCTCACCTAAGCCTAGTAGAGCAACTGAGATTCCATCAAATCCTTGTGGGAATATTTCGAAGCTTGTTCCAATATTTTTACCAACAACTAGAAATGCAACTGCACCAGCCATCCCTGCAAACATACCAGAAATGGTCATTGCTGTAATAATATTAGCTTTTGTATTCATGCCAGCATATTTAGAACCTGCAATAGAAAATCCAGAGGCTCTTAATTGAAATCCTAAGGTTGTTTTGTGAATAACATAATGAGTAGCAATCACGATTAAGACTACAAGAATAATCCCTATATTTGCGGTCGAACCGGGAAATATCGATGTAAGCATTGGAAGTTGAGCAGAACGCATAATGTTTAAGGATCTTGAATAATTGACATTAAATACGTTATTTCTAATCAAAAGAATGATAATATGTCCAGCGATATAGTTCATCATAATGGAGGCAACGACTTCATTCACGTTGGATAAAGCCTTCAGCAAACCAGGAATAAGTCCCCAGACAGCTCCAGCAAGCATTCCTAAGAGTAATGCAACAAACCAGTGGAATCCACCTAGAAAACCCCATTTAACCCCGACGTGAATTGCTACATAAGCACCAACCATCATCTGACCGGAAGCACCAATGTTAAATAATCCAGTTTTAAATGCGAATGCGACTGCAAGACCAGTCAAAATGATTGGTGCAGCCATATACAACGTGTCACCAATTCCCTTGATTCCACCATTAAATCCACCGAGTAAAAGTGTAATTAATGCAGGAAATGCATCTCTTGCGTCAAAGATTAACATGATAATTAAACCAATTAAAAGCCCAAATCCAATAGCGATTAAACTTGGTTTAGCAACAGTTAATGCTGGCTTAATCAATTTCCAAATAAGTTTGAAGAAGTTCCGAATCATTTTTAACAATGAAAATTTCTTATTTTCCATGTGATTCACCTCTCTTCGCACCAGACATATAAAGACCTAAGTCATTAATCGTCGTTTTCTTTGGATTGAGTTCTCCAACTATTTGACCTTCATACATGACTAGAATTCGATCTGATAGATTCATAATTTCTTCTATTTCAAGAGAAACAAGTAAAACAGCTTTACCACTTTCTCTTTCTTTTAGAAGCTGTGAGTGAATATACTCGATAGCACCGACATCTAGTCCACGTGTTGGCTGTACAGCAATTAATAAATCGTGATCACGATCAATTTCTCTACCCAAAATTGCTTTTTGCTGGTTTCCACCACTCATGCTGCGAACCATGGTCTTCGCTCCTCTTTCACTACGGATATCAAAGCGATTGATGAGTTCATTTGCATGTTCATTAATGACATCAAACTTTAAGAAACCATTTTTTTGAAATTCAGGCAAATAGTAATTTTGAAGAATTAAATTACTTTGAAGATCGAAATCCATGACAACTCCGTGTTTTTGACGATCCTCTGGGATATGTGACATTCCTTTTTCATACTTTTTTCTAATGGACTTCTTCGTTATAACATCACCTTTAAGGATAACTTCTCCACTTGTTGGATTAGAGAGTCCAGTAATTGCTTGAACAAGTTCGGTTTGTCCATTTCCATCAATTCCTGCGATACCTACGATTTCGTTACGGTGTACAGAAAAACTAACATTTTCAACAGAAGCTTTAGCATGTCTTCCAGGCACAACTAAATTTTTGACTTGAAAAACGACTTCTCCTGGCTTCATATCTGTCTTATCTACGGTAAATGAAACCTCGCGTCCAACCATGAGTTCTGCGAGTTGTTCAACACTTGTTTTAGCAACATCGACTGAACCTACCATCTTACCACGTCTTAAAACGGTGCACTTATCTGCTACCGCTTT
>JAUSOA010000055.1 GCA_030656435.1 Acholeplasmataceae bacterium
CATGTCTATTAAATTATGATAATATATACATTTTTAGAAACTCTACTAAACCTTTTACTTCTGAAGTACTTAAATCAGATTTATCTTTTTTTGAATAAATGTGTAAAGGAATTAACACATTTCTAGTTTTGTCAACAAGTGTGATGATTCTTAATCCTCCACTTTTGCCTTTTTTCTTTCAATCATCTTCACATCTCAATTTTATGCAATATATAAGATGATTATTTATTCCCAATTTTAATCGATTTACATTTTTTGAAAAACCTTGAGATACTAGAGGAATTATATCTCTGAATATTTTTTGTTTTTGTTGTAATGTATAATCTTTTCCAAACAAAACGATCAAATCCTTTTTAAGTGAGAAAGGAGAAAGAGAGCCAAAATTAGAATCAATTAACTCTTCATTTTCTATAAGTGTCATTGTATGCATAATTCATCACAGGATATCTCCTCTCATATATTACCCTATTTAATAGGACATGTCAATTATATCACTCATTTTCTTAAAAATCAAGTACACCCTATTAAATAGTAGTAAAAAGCAACTTAAATGAATAAGTTGCCTGATTTCTATATTAAAAATATGAATTATTTTTTTTCTAAGCGAATAACTTCTCTTGCAATCATGACTTCTTCATTGGTTGGAATGATAAAAGCTTTCACCTTAGAGTTCGCAGTTGAAATCATGTGCTCTCCGCGCTTTTGATTTGCTTCAACATCCAATTCAATTCCTAAGACCTTAATAGCCTTAATGACATCACGTCTAACCTCAGGAGCATTTTCACCAATTCCTGCAGTAAAGCAGATTGCATCTAACCCACCCATGTAAACATAATAGGATCCAATATAGTCAGCAATTCTCTTCACTTGAATTTGATGTGCAAGAAATGCACGATGATTTCCAGCATTCATACCATCAATGATATCTCTTGAGTCATTAGAAAATCCTGATAATCCAAGATAACCAGACTTCTTATTCAATTCATCAAGAACTTCACCATAGGTCTTATCTTCTTTTGAGGATACAAGCATTAAGACTGCTGGATCAACGTTACCACTTCTAGTTCCCATTGGAATACCTTCAAGTGGAGTGAGTCCCATTGAAGTATCAACTGATTTACCACCATCAACAGCGCAAATCGATGCACCATTGCCTAAGTGACAAACAATAATTTTAGCTTTCTTATTTCCCAATATTTCTGCAGCTCTTTCAGATACATATTGATGAGATGTACCGTGGAATCCGTATTTTCTAACGCCATACTTTTCATACCATTCATAAGGAACTGCATAAAGGTATGCATCTTCTGTCATGGATTGATGAAATGTCGTATCAAACACTGCAATTTGTGGAACTTCAGGTAATGCTTTTCTAAATGCTTCAATACCTGTAATATTTGCAGGATTATGGAGTGGTGCAAGATCAATTAATCCCTTTATATGATCAACGACGTCATCATTGATCACTGCTGAGTTCTTAAAATATTCCCCACCCTGAACAACACGATGACCAACACCCTTGATTTCATCAAGTGACTTGATGATATCTAAGTCTAGTAAACCATGAATGACTAGGTCAACTGCAACCTTATGATTGAGGATTTGCTTGTCTTCCTTGATTTTCTTACCATTGACCTTGAAGGTAATGATTGCATTGTCGTATCCGATTTTTTCGACAATACCACTTGTAACAACTTCCTCAGAAGGCATTTCAAATAACTGGAACTTTAAAGAAGAACTACCAGCATTTACCGCTAAAATTTTCATTGTTTTTAATCTCCTTATTTCTATTTCAATTCTATATTACATGATTTAAACAGTTAAATCAAGTATGTGAACAAACATTCATGTTAATAAAGATACACATAGATTGCAACAAACTGCAAAATGGTACCTATTGAGGTGAAAATGTGCCAAACAAAGTGAAAATACTTGATTTTCGGAAATACATAGAAGGCGACTCCTACTGAATAAGCAAGTCCTCCACCAAAGACATAGAAAAACGCAGCTGGCTCATAGGCGAATAGCTGTTGGACGAAAATCAGTGCACTCCAGCCCATCGCGAGATAAATAAATAAATGAAGCTTTGCATACTTTTTAATCCATATCGATTTAAAAACAACACCAACTAATATCAATGACCATTGAATGATAAATAAGACTGGTCCAAGACCTAATCCTGAAATTCCAAAAAGTGGTCTTTGAAGCTCTGGCAAGAGTAATAATGCTGGTGCGAATGTTCCCCCAATTAAGATATAGATCGATAAATGATCAAATCTTTGAAATAGGTTCTTCGCTCCTTTGTGAAAGATTGCATGATATAGAGTACTCATTGTATATAAATTAATAATTCCAAAGCCAAAGATAATTGCTGCAGTGACTTCAACGGTAGTATTTGCTTTAATTAAGAGTAAAATGAGTGCTACAATACCAAATATTGCCATGACACCATGAGAAACTGCATTTGCTATTTCTTCACCTGGTGTTTGTAAACTATCCTTTTTCATAGATGCCTCCTATTTTTTAAATTGATCCAAGAAATCTTTTCCCTTATGTGTTTCAGGTTCTGTTTCAATTAAATTCTCATAGTCAAATTGTCTTAATACCTCATAGGCTACAATTGCAACTGCATTGCTTAAGTTTAAGCTTCTCACCTGATCGGTTGTAGGAATACGGTAACAGTTTTCAATATGGCTTGCAAGTAAGTATTTATCGACTCCTGTGGATTCCTTACCAAAAACTAGATATAAGGGCTGCTCTAGCCCCTTATATTGAATATCTGCATAGTTCTTTTTTCCATATCTTGTTAAAAATAAGTAAGTTCCTTTATTTTTGCTGGAAAAATCATCAAAATTTTTATAAACCGTGTAATTAAGATGCTCATAATAATCGAGTGCACTTCTTCTTAATTTGGTTTCATCGATTTTAAAGCCTAGTGGTTCTATTAAATGCAATTTTGCACCGATAGCAACACAGGTTCTCATTATATTTCCGGTATTTTGTGGTATTTCTGGTTCATATAATACGATATGTAGCATTAGACTCTCACCTGCATTTCATAATTAATTCCTTTTTTCAAATAATGTCCATAGAATAAGATAATGATATTTGAAATCATCATTGCCCAAAATATTCCTCTATAATCATCTGGTGGTAGTAACCACATGGCAAGTAATACAATTGGTATTCTAATTCCCCAGAGGCGAAGAGACGCCATCTTTAAGGTGTATTTAGAGAACCCACTGCCATTAAATAATCCGATATAGCATTGAAATAATGCCATTAAGGGTTGAGTTAAAAGTAACCATACGGTATACTCTCCTGCAATCCGATAAGATTCTGAAGAATTAGTTCCTAAAATCAATTCAATGATTGAAAATCTGAGCGGAATGATAACTGAAATTCCAACAATCATAATCCCTAATGATAGATTTCTTGAAATCTCATAGCTCTTTTTGGCTCGCTCTGGCTTTTGGTGACCGATATTGAGTCCTATATAAGCTGCAGCAATGGTTGAAATCGCGACTACAGGGTTTAAGAGTAAGCTTGATATTCTATTACCCACCGAAAATCCTGCAGAGACTGCATCACCATATCTCAAGATAATACTTTGAATAATCACAAACCCTAACGCACTCACTGCTTGACCTATCGCTGCAGGAAATGCAAATCTTCCCATATCAGAAATGGTGGGTAGATCTAAATTCATTTGCTTAAATTCAATTCGAATATGCTTCTTACTCTTTAATAAATCATAAATGATAAATGGCATTGGTGCACCATGTGCGATTAATGTCGCATATGCAGCACCCTCAATACCCATCTTTAATACCGATATGAAATACCATGTAAGCAGGATATTAACAAATATTCCCCCCACATTTAAAATCACTGGATATAATGTTTCACCTGTTGACTGTCTAACAGCCTGATAAACCATAAAGATAAAGACAACGACAAACTCAAGACTTCGAATTCTAAAATATTGTCCTGCGAAGACTAAGGCTTCCCCTCGAGCACCCATTAAATAGGCAAACAAATTATATCCCAAAACTAAATCTGAGGTTAAGAAAAATATCCCAGTTACAATCACTCCAAAGATAATCGCTAAAGCCATTAGCTTTGATGCGAATTTAGTTGCTAAATCTTTTCTACCAGCACCGACATATTGGCTTACCATCGCGACAGTCGCGATTCCAAGACCAGCACCAAGTGCCATGAAAAAGTTAAAGACAGGCCAGTGAATGTTTAATGCAGCGAGTGCTGCATCTAAGGTGCTTTGGCTACCGACATCCATTCTAGCAATAAAAATGGCGTCAACTAAGTCATGAAGGCTTTTCAATAAATTGTTCAAAAAAACGGGTATTGCCATAAAGACAATACCTTTTAGAATCGATTTGTGGTTTAATATGCGATCTATATTTTCTTTTTTTAACGTTCTAGCCAAATCGATTCGCCTTCTATTTCTTGTATTTTTTAATCATTTCTTGCTTTAAATCCCACAAGGATTGTGATAAATCCACATAATACTCGTGTGGTTTTTCTAATCTTAAAACCTCTGGCCATAGCTTAACATGCTCATCTTTCGCATAGGCTCTGATCTCTTTTAAGGAGGGTAGTTCATAAACAAGCTTTCCTTTTTCAAATATCTGAACTAACAGTGGAATTGCTGTGTAATTATCAATGACTTTACTCTTCCATGGGAAGTTTGGATCAAATAAATGATATGGCTCTCTAGAATCGACAACTTCATCAAAGAGTGTCATGACATCTGCTTCTGCCATTCCAGTTTCATCATAAAAACGGTATACCTGCTTAAATCCAGGTGTTGTTGTTTTAGCAACATTTTCACTAATCTTTATCTTTGGCACCAATTCACCATCGACTTCGATTGCAGAAAGCTTAAATACACCACCAAATACGGCTTCAGATCTAGCAGTGACTAATCTTTCTCCTACTCCAAAGGAATCGATTTGAGCACCTTGATGAATCAGTTCTTTAATTAAGTATTCATCGAGTGAATTCGATACCGTAATCTTAACATCAGTTAATCCTTCTTTATCCAGCATCTTTCTAGCTTCTTTTGTCAAATAGGTTAAATCTCCAGAATCTAGGCGAATGCCTTTAAGTCTAAAGCCCATTGGCACTAAGATTTCTTTATGAATCTTAATCGCATTTGGTACACCTTCTTTAAGGGTATTATAGGTATCAACTAATAATACTGTATTTTTAGGATATGTGTTTGCATAGGCTCTAAAAGCATCATACTCTGTTTCGTAGCTTTGGATATAACTATGTGCCATCGTTCCAATTGCTGGAATTTGATACATATAGTCTACATAGGTATTTGAAGAACCAATCGCGCCACTTATATAAGCAGCTCTTGCTCCAAAGATTGATGCATCATAGCCATGGGCTCTGCGTGCACCAAATTCTAAAACAGATCTTCCTTGCGCTGCATAAACGATTCTAGCAGACTTTGTAGCGATTAGACTTTGATGATTGATTGTGAGTAAGATCATGGTTTCAATGAGCTGACACTGTAAAATAGGGCCCTTAACAATCATAATCGGTTCATGAGGAAAGATTGGTGTACCTTCCTTCATCGAATAAATGTCACAAGTGAATTCAAAGTGTCTTAAATAGATTAAGAAGTCTTCAAGAAAAACTTGTTTAGATCTTAAAAAGTTAATTTCATCTTCGCCAAAACTTAAATTCTTTATATAATCGACGACCTGTTCAAGTCCTGCGAATATTGCATATCCACCTTGGTCTGGAATTGATCTAAAAAATACATCAAAAACTGCTATCTCATTATGTTTATTGTCTTTGAAATAACCATTGGCCATGGTCAGTTCATAAAAGTCCATCAAAAGCGATAATTTTCGATCATTCAATTTTATTTCCTCCTCTTTAAGACACTTTCTATTCTAACACTTTTCAGGCATTTTTGGTATACTAATGATATAGAAAATAGGTAAAAATTTATGATCACCTTATTATCACCTGCTAAAACGTTTTCGAAAATAAAAGTGGAGTCAGCACAAGTTCCATATTTTCAAAATGAAGCTTTATCACTCATCGAGTCACTACAAAAAATAGATGGTTCATATTTAATGAAATCAATGAAACTTTCAAAAAATTTAGCACTCGATGTCAAAAACTATTATCAGTCCTTTGGAGATCAAAAGTTATCTGCAATCCATACCTATGATGGTCAAGCATTCAAAGGTCTTAATGCCCATCAAGCAGACTTAAATCTTTTAAACTTAATGAATTCTAGACTTTATATACTCTCAGGGCTTTATGGTATACTTAAGCCCTTAGATGGTATTTCATATTACCGGTTAGAGATGCGTGATCAGACAATCAAAAATCTTTATACCTTTTGGAAAAAAAGAATTGCTCATTATTTAGATGAGTTTCATAAGGACGAACTGTTCATCAATTTAGCATCTTCAGAATACAGCAAGGTTTTACCTAAAAATTTAAACATGATTTCTATTGATTTCATGCAACAACAAAATGGTAAATATAAGTCAATTTCGATGTTTGTTAAAAAGATGCGTGGCACAATGGCAAGATATTTAATTGAGCATCAGATCAAAGATATAGAAATGATTAAAGACATAGTGATTGAGGGATATCGATATGATTCAAACCTTTCAAAGAATCAATTACTAATTTTTGTTAAGGAGGAATAACATGAAACGTTTGGTACGAATGATTGTTTCGAGAACAACTTTTATCTTAGTTCTACTACTTGCACAAATTGTACTCTTTTTA
The DNA here is from genome assembly GCA_030656435.1 of Acholeplasmataceae bacterium. Classification (GTDB taxonomy): domain Bacteria; phylum Bacillota_I; class Bacilli_A; order Acholeplasmatales; family Acholeplasmataceae; genus Peloplasma. Next base: position 6,787 of record JAUSOA010000055.1, read on the forward strand.
GTTCTTATTGATTATGTATCCAATATAGGTGATTGGTCTATTGCCTTTTATGCTGTATCGATTATCATCGTCATCTACTTAATTGCTAAGGAAGAGAATCCCTACTATAAAATCAGTTGGATTATCCCTATCTTAGTGTTTCCACTCTTTGGTGGTCTCTTCTATCTCTTTTATCGACAAAGAAATTTAAGCTCAACAATAATCCAAAGACATTTAAATATCGATTCAAGTCGCAAAGATTACACAGATACCTTTGAAAACAAACTTCAAACCAAGAAATCGATCTATTTAGAGAATCAAAACTGGCCAACCTATTCAAATACAAAAACCGAGTTTTTAGGTTCTGGTGAACTGATGTTTGAACGCATGCTTGAGGATATCAGTAAAGCTAAGAAATATATATTTTTAGAGTTCTTTATTATCAATCAAGGGCAAATGTGGGATACATTACTTGCATTATTAAAGAAAAAAATGAGTGAAGGTGTTGATGTTAAGATTATTTTTGATGATTTTGGTAGTTCTACTCTCCCGTTTCGATATGTCAATAAAATGAAAAAAATGGGAATTGATGCCATCAATTTCAATCCAATGCGCATTCATTTAAACTTCGCGATGAATTACCGTGATCACCGAAAAATAGTTGTAATTGATGGAAATGTAGGCTATACCGGTGGTATCAATATCGGAGATGAATATATCAATAAAATATCTCCATTTGGCCATTGGCTCGATGCAGGGATTCGACTTGAGGGAGAAGCTGTATGGAGCTTAGTCATCTCATTTCTTGAAAATTACCGATTTGTTGGTAAAAAAGATGTTGATTACAATCACTATAAGGGACACAAAAGTAAGGAATCAGATGGATTTGTTGCACCGTTTACAGATACTCCACTAGACAGAGAGTTAACAACTAAGAATATGTATTTGCATTTGATTAGTTCAGCCAATACCTCCATTGATATCACTACACCCTATCTCATTATTGATAATGAACTTAATACAGCATTAAAACTTGCTGCAAGCTCTGGAGTTAAGGTTAGAATCATTATTCCTTATGTACCAGATAAACGAATTGTCTATATGGTTACTGAATCCTATGTGCCTGAGCTTGTTGAGGCAGGATGCAATGTATACCGCTACGAGCCAGGATTTATTCACTCGAAGATGATGATTATTGACAGTAATAAAGCAATGATCGGAACTGCAAATCTTGATTTTAGAAGTCTTTATCTTCACTTTGAAAATAGTGTATTTTTGGATGGATGCAAAACAATTCAAGAAATGACTACATTTTTTGATGAAACTGTAGAAAAAAGCATTTGTGTGACACAAACAAGTAAAAAGAATATCATCTATAGATTAATCCAAATCATGCTGAGAGGCTTTGCGGCATTGATGTAGAAAAATGGTTCGAGCAATCGAGCTTTTTTTTATAAAAATGAAAAAAAAGCACCACCGAAGTGATGCTTAATCCAGTTTTAAAGTTTATTTTCTTGCGAATCCTAATACACCAAACGCTGAACCAATAACAAAGAATAGGTAAGTGAGTAGGTATAATACGATATTGATAGTATTAAATATTTCGATATCATTTAAGGATGCTACAAATTGTTTAGCTGCAAACATTGCGACTGCTAAAAATAATGTAATTGAACCTAAACGCATCATAAATATTGATAATCGATTCGGTTTCTTGTAAGCGAAGAGTACCCATAAGAGGAATGGTACTGCAACTGCTGCTCCTGGAATGATATATAAAGAAATACCATTTAATAAATCAATCAGAGGAGAAACAAGACCTAAAACGGTTGCTACCCATGCAGGTGATGATAAAGTAATAGGAAATAAAGGTGAAGTTGCTGCAATCGTACCTTCAATCAAAACAAATACTAAAGCGACCGTTAAGAGAACGCGTAGAATTAAACCTCTACGAATTGCCCAAAGTAGCATAATGAGACCTGCAACCAAACCTAAAAGTGCATATTCATCAATTATTGGATAGGGTGCTGCAAAATCATTAATCATCGTTGCATAAGGTAATACATTTCCAATCAGTGGTAAATCTTGATAACCAAGTATCAATTTCGCACTGAGAAAGGTTGATGTAACTAAAATCAGTAAGAAACCGAATGTTCTCACTATCTTTCCAAACGCTTTATTATAAACCCTTTTGTTCATATAGAACTCACCACTTTCTTTAAGACATTCTATTCAAGTTTTATTTTACCATACTTTATAAATGATGTTATCAATATGTTACGAATTTATGTCCTTATTAACTGCTAAGTCGCCTATTACAATTATATTACGTGCTCTAAATAGTAAATCGATGAAAAATACTAAAACTGCTGCAAGCAAAATCATTAAAATAACTGATAGCCAAGCCATGAATGAGTATCCCATCGCTTCTAAAGTCTGAAGCTGTCCGACAAGACCTGATGAGCCCATACCAGCACCAAATTTAGTTGTATTGGTACCAAGTAATAAGACGAATACAGGACCTAGTATAGCAGAGGCAATAATAGTTGGTAACCAAATCACAGGCTTTCTTAATATGTTTTTGAATTGAAGCATCGAAGTACCAAATGCAATCGACAAGACCATACCGATATTGTTATCTTTTCTAGATTGTACTGCAAATCCAATCATTTGAACTGTACATCCAATAACTGCAGCTCCACCAGCAATACCATCTAAGCTAATCGCGATTGCAATTGCTGCAGAGGATAGAGGGGATGTGAGTAGCATACCCATGGTCACAGCGATTAAAATACTCATAGGGAATGGTGCAATGCTTGTTGCACTATGAATACCTACGGAAATGTAATAAACAACAAATCCAATTGGACCTGATAATAACAATGTTAAAACTAAAGCAACAATAGAACCGAATAATGGAACAAGTAAAATATCAATGGGTGTTTTTTTGACTAAAACATACTTAATCGCAAGATACCCGAAAACGACGACTAGATAAGTAGTTACAGGATCGTTATTTAATCCTGGAACAATACCGACACCAAATGTATATTTAAAGCTGGTGGCGATTCCACCCATAACAGATAGCACAACCATCTTTAATCCTTGCATTTTTAAAGATAATGCAATACCCATACCAATACCAACACCCATTAGACCACGAAGTGCAGTAAACAATGTGACTTCAATCAATTCGATTCCTAAAAGCTTTCCAAATTGTTGAAAAATAACTGCGATGATGAGTGTTGCAAATAAACCGTAAACCATTCCATTCATCGTTGTCATAATGAAACTCTTGAAACTACCTTCTTGCTTGACTACTTTCTCTGTCACGAACTTTACCTCTTTCTTGTTTTCTAAAAAATGAAAGGCTATCCAACATAAAAAATGTTAATGACGCCCCCATGTGCTATTATAAAACAAAAGCCGTGAAAAATCACGACTTTTATACTTTTAATTGGTCCCCGCGGCCGGGCTCGAACCAGCACGGATTATTCATCCACCAGATTTTGAGTCTGGCACGTCTACCAATTTCATCACGCGGGGTTATTTTGCTACAAATATGCAGCAAAATTATGATAACACGGTTTTATTTATTTTGCAATTCTTAATCTCTTTATTTCTACATTTCTTTGAGTGGTGAAATACCAAGAATTCTCAAGCCTTCATTAATAACTGCTTGAATCGATTTGATGAATAAGAGATTTGCATTCTTATGCTTAGAATTCTCTACATTAATTCTTTGTTTACCATAAAATGAATTGAATCCTTGAGCAAGAGCTGTAATATATCTTGCAATCACGCTTGGTGCATTTTGTTCCTGAGCCTTTAGGATGATGTGAGGAAATTGAGCAAGTTGCTTAATCACTTCAAAGTAGTGATCCTCTTGATAATAGCTAGTATCTATATCCTTCATGTCAAGTTCGTTTTCTTTTAGGATGCTTTCGATTCTAACACTTGAGTATTGCAAATATGGTCCTGTCATTCCTTCGAATTTCAGCATGTTGGCAAGATTGAAGTCGACATCTAAATGTCTTTCATTCTTTAAGTCATTAAAGATAATGGCTCCAACACCCACTTTTCGTGATACATCGTCTTGGTTTTTTAAATCAGGATTCTTAGAAGTGATTGCTTCTTTCGCATCCTTGATTGCTTGTGTGATGACGTCTTCAAGTCTTGTAAACTTACCACTTCTTGTCGACATTTTCTTACCATCAACTAAGACTAGACCGAAATTAACATGCTCTAAATCAAAATTGTAGCCCATTAAATCGGTAACTGCTTTTAGTTGTTTAAAGTGTAATTGCTGTTCATTTCCTACGATATATAAAAGCTTATCTGCATGATAGGTCTCATAGCGATATAGGATTGCAGCTACATCTCTTGTAATATATAAGGTTGCTCCATCTGATTTCTTAATTAATGCAGGTGGAAGATCAAAACTTGTTAAATCGACGATGGTTGCACCCTCGTCAACCTTGAGTAGTTCTTTCTCTTCTAACATATCGACAACTCGATCCATCTTGTCATTATAGAATGCTTCACCATTGAATGAATCAAATTGGACATCAAGAAGCTCATACATTTCCATAAACTCACGCAGCGATTCATCTCTAAACCATTGCCAAAGCTTAATATATTCTAAGTCACCTTGTTCAAGTTTTCTAAATGCGTCTCTTGCTTTTTGAGTGAGTTCTTCATTGACTTTTTCTTCATCATTAATTCTCTTGTAGAGTTTTTGAAGCTCAATAATCGGATTTTTTCGAATATCTTGATCATTTCCCCATAATTGATAAGCAACAATCATTTTACCGAATTGGGTGCCCCAATCTCCTAAATGATTGACTGCAACGACTTCATATCCACACTTCTTATAGATATTCTTTAAGGCGTTACCAATCATTGTGGATCTTAAATGTCCTACGGAAAAGCTTTTTGCAATATTTGGTGAGGAATAATCCATAACCACGGTCTTTCCATTTCCAACAGAGCTTTGACCATAATTAAAATCACGAGTTAAAATATCATTTAAGATATCCTCTGCTAGTTTTTTTCTAACCAAATAGACATTTAAAAATCCATTACTAAACTCAATTTTCTCAATTTCAGAAATACCTTCTAAGGCAATGCTAAACTTGTTAAAGACTTGAATAGGAGAACCCTTCCAAAGCTTTGCATACTGAAAAAGTGGAACAGCAATATCTGCTGAGCCCTTTTTAGCTTCTTCGATGACGAGTCCATCGACTAAGTATTTGTTTTCAATTTTTTCTCTAATCTTTTGTTTTAATGCTTCAATCATTTTTTATCATCCTTATCAAAAAAAGCACAGTGTGCTTTTTATTCTGTAATCTTAATAACTGCTGCTCTATAAAAGTCACGGATACTTCTATTGATATCTGTTTGAGCTGTTGATGAACCTGGACTAAATTGGGTAACGAGTTCGCCATCAATAAAAACGAGTAATTGCGGTGTTGAATTGATGATTGATGGGAATGCAGTTTGGAATTTAACAAAATCAGCAACATTTTCATTTGGATTAATGTAATAGATTTTTGATGTATAATCTTCTACATTTTCAGAACGAAAATATGACTCAAAACCCTTAATATGAGTTTGGCATGCTGGGCATGATGGGAAGCCTACATAAACAACAACAACTTCTTCTTTTGCAATAATCTTATCAAGACCTCTTTTAAATAACTTAGAACCATATGTTACTTGGTAAAATGGGTGGTCTTCAGTAAGCTCAATATTGTAAAGTTCATAGGATTTTGCAATTTTTTCTTGGTTTGTTGGTTGGAAGATTAAAATCAGTCCAAATACAATGACGAAGAATCCTATGATGCTAGCAATGGTAATTGGATGGACTTTCGGTTCAACCTTATTATACTTATCAATTTTTATTTTTTTAACATTTTGGCGTGCCATGCGTAATCCTCCTAGTTTGACTGCTATTGATTATAGCACAATTAAATGCCTTTATCAATGATAACTGGTCGTTTTTTTGGTTTATTTCAAATTATGGTTAAATATCTTTTCTAAATACTTTATCATAAATTTCTGAGACGTGTAAGAGATAACTTCTACTATCAAAAACATCATGAATTTCTGATTTTGTTAACAGTGATGTTACGGTTTCATTCTCTTTTAGA
>JAUSOA010000057.1 GCA_030656435.1 Acholeplasmataceae bacterium
ACCATTCAATTAAATGACCCAGTCCCACAAACTGCACCTAATGGTTCAGTTATCCAAGAAGCGATTCACTTATTTGCGAATCCTATCGAAGAAGATCCAATTACTGAAGCAGAAGCTTTACTTGATGACGATATTATCTATATCGGTCCAGGGGTCTGGAAGACAGATACAATACCTCTAAGATCAGGTCAAACAGTTTATCTTGCGGGTGGAGCGTCAGTCTATGGTCAATTTAACATGTATGAGCTATCAGATATTACGATTCGTGGTAGAGGAATCATTGCAGGAGCGATATATCCAAGAATGGAAGCTTCTCAACGTGCAATTCCAATAGAACTACAAAGAAGTACCAATATTAGAATTGAAGGAATTATCTTCTTAGATCCAGCAGGATGGACAATACATGCTCAGGAATCTAAGGAAATATTCATTGATAACATAAAAATCATTACTGCAAGACCTAATGGTGATGGAATCTCCATTCAGTCTTGTGAGGATGTAATTGTTAGAAATTCATTTGTTAGAACATGGGATGACAATTTAGTAGTAAAGAATGTTAATAATAAATCTACAAAAAACATTCTATTTACTAATAACATATTATGGACAGATTTAGCACAGTCCATGGAAGTTGGTTATGAAGCTTATGGTCCAAGAATGGAAAATATCATTTTTGAAGATATTACAGTTCTTCATAACTATCATAAAGCGGTAATGAGTATTCATAATGCCGATCAAGCAGATATAGATACCGTCATCTTTAGAAATATCACGATTGAAAATGCTTATCAGGTTGGTGACATATGGACAGAAACCTATGAAAACTTCTATATTGATCTAACCATTGGCTATAATGCAGACTGGTCTAAATCACAATTTGAACGCGGAACCATCAAAAATGTTTACTTCGAAAATATTAAAGTGATTAATGATAAAAAGATAGGTAGTACAACATCTGACTTAGTCATTCGTATGAATGGATTTGATACTAATAAAAATATTAGTAATGTCTATTTCAAGGATGTTGATTTCAGAAGTGCACCAATCACGTCCACTTCACAAATCAACATGAACGGATTTGTCTCTAATGTAACAATTCAATCCTCTAATGCACCTACAGGTGCACGTGTATATCATTATTATGAGTTAGAACTTGGTGATTATTACGTTGTTGAAAAAGAAGTCATTCCTGCAAGAACTCAAGAGGCAATCGAAATTCCGGAATTCGCTATTTCTAGAGTTGAACCACCTTATGCAGGTGCTAAGATCGAGGGCATCTTTGAAGTGCGTGCAACCTATGGTGTAACCACACAGGATTGGGGTGGAACGCAAACCGTTGAACATGAACTTCCAGGATTTGAAGCAGATAATGTTTTAATTGATGATAGCTCAATGTGGATTGCAGCTGATTGGAAGGAAGGCTCAACTAGAGCAAGCTACGTTGCACTTTCAGTCATGTTTGATAAGGCACATAAGGTTGGATCGATTAGACTTTATGGTGATCCAGACTCCATGTATTTCCAAACTCAAAATATATCCGTTTATGCAGCAACCACCATCAGTCAAACCACAGGACTACCTGTATTCTCTAAGAGACTCAATGGAGAAGACTATGAGTTCTCACCATCAAAGAATAATTATGTAGATATCCGGTTAGCTCCAGGTGATTATATAGCAGTTCAACTTAGATTTTATGCCTATGAAGGATCCATTTATGCAAATGAACCATTCTTAAGACATATCGAGTTCTATCCTGCTTCCCTAACTTTTGGTAAAACACCTTATGCTAGTGCTTATGAAGACGTCTATAACCCAGAAAAACTAACAGATGGAGATGTAACAACCTATTTTGAATCGAGAAAGAATGTTTGGCCAGGATGGATAATTGTAGATATGAGTTCTGTTTATCAGGTTAGAATCATTAATCTACATCTACCACCATTATCAAGTTGGCCAAATCGTACACAAACTATTGAAATCAAATATTCATTAAGTGCAGAAACCACAATCAATTCGCCAAATTGGGTTAACCTCTTTGAAGGTCCTAGACAATATCTGTTTGATTCAAGTCAAGGAAATATGGTTTCTATTGTCCTACCAGAAGGAATAGAAATGCGTTCGATTATATTAATCGTTACAGCAAATACAGCTCCTGGTGGATATGGTGCTCAATTCTCTGAAATTAGTATTTACGAGTAGTATTCATTCGTTCAAAACGGCTGATAGTAGCCTCAAAAATAGAAAAAAATATCATGTAAACTATCTTACATGTATTGGGAGAAATTATGAGAAAAATAAGTATGAAGGCTTTTCAGGTTCTTCTCTTGGTATTGACAGTATTTATCCTTGTCAGTTGCAAGCCTGAAGTTCCTACAGAAGAAGACCCTACGGTAGTCTTTAACGTTACATTTAACGCTGATAATGGGACAACCTCAGTTGTTGTCCAAGTTGAAGAAGGTGGCACTGTTGCTAGACCAACGAATCCAGTAAAGACAGGATTCACCTTTAATGATTGGTATTTAGGTGAAACAGTTTATAATTTCAGCACTCCAGTAACTGCAAATATCACTTTAACTGCCAAGTATACTGCAGTCGTAGCAACTAACTACACTGTTTCATTTGATTCTGTTGGAGGTACCACAGTACCATCTCAAACAGTTCAATCAGGTGGATTAGCGACAATACCATCTGCACCAGAGAAGCCATTCTTTAGCTTCAATGGATGGTTGCTGAATGGCACAATGTATCAGTTCACTTCAGCAGTAACTGCAAACCTAAATTTAACTGCAAAATACAGCTTTGTCGGTATTCCTGACTCACCTTTATATATGGGTAGAGTATTCAATGGTGACTTCGATCAAATGATCAATCCATTTACTTCAGGTACTTTAACTACTGAAATTATTGAAAATGCAGCTATATCTACAGATCAACCTTATATTTCCGTAGGCTATTCAGGGACTATAGGTAACAATCCTGATGGAGCATTATGGAAACAAGCTGGTAGCCAAAATGGTTCAGCACCTGTATTCCAATACTTAGTCCTAAGACTTAGAGGAACACATGGAGCATCCATTGAAGATCTATCCATTGGATTTAGACTAGACGATAACCATGAAATTTTAGTGGTTCCTTTAGTTGATACATTTGATCCAGATTTAGAAAACAATGTTCGTGAGCTTGATGGTACATGGCATAATTATGTCATTAGCATCACTGATACATTAGATGGTATGGAATATGTTGGTAAAACTGGTTATACTGATGTTGCTGCAACTGGTGTGATGGTAGGCTTCCATTTAATGAACACAAATCCAGATGGTAGTGGTATTCTTGAAATAAAGGATGCTTACTATTCTAAATCACCAAATCCTATATTCCCTTATGAAGGTAGTGACTATTCACAAAATAGAGACTATTGGAGTGGAACAGTTGGCGTTCAAGTAGGTTCTTATGTAACAATTCAACCAAATGGTCATTATGGAGAATATATTGCATCCGATGTGAATCCAGATCATACACACTTAATTTTAAGACTAAGACAAGCAACACCTGGAATCCTAGATATCAATGATTTAAGTGTTGCACCAATATTTGCAAATGGTACTGTTGGTCTCCCAACATCATTTGCTGAACTAACTGATCTTCCAGCATCTTTAGGTAGTGCATGGTTAAATGTAACTATTCCTTTTGCAGATATTTATGATGGAGAATTTGTCATTGCTGGTTATAAATTAATCAATAATGGTGATGTAGCTGTTTCTATCTCTCAATCTTTCTTAAGCTATTTAGGAGACTATGAAGCAGTTGAATATCCTGTTCTAAACTTAGAAAATGTTTTAATTTATGATAACTTCAATAGAGCAACTATAGGTACTACTCCAGGATGGACAGCAGATAATCAAGTTGCTATAGATAACGGATTTACTTATTTAATTTCTTATTCAGGTTTATATGCATCGACAATAGGTGATGGTCATATCACATTAGATTCAACCGGTGGAGGATTTGTAAGCTATAAAGCACATTCAACTACAAAGGCGAATTTAAATGAATATCGTTATCTAGTGTTTAAGTATAAATTAAGTGAAGGTGCGAACTTAAATGACTTTAGAGTATCACTTCTAAACTTTAATGATCAAAGCACTGCAGTGATTTATGCAAACCAATGGGTTGCAGGATTAGGATTACCTTCAATTCCTGAAGATATGGGAACTTATCCATATAAAGATGGTGAATGGACTTATCTAATCGTTGACCTAGAATTAACAGATGGTTATACTACAAATGTTGCAGGATATGAAATTTATTATACAGGTTCATCGATTTCATTTGACGCAATCTTCTTCGCAAACCCAATTTCACAGAAAAACTCAGCATCAGAATTCTTATGGGCAACCTTTGAAGGTTTAGAATTAGGAACTGCTCAAGGTAAAGTCAGTGACAATCAATGGTGGGCAAATGTTTATGATTCAGCGACTACGATTGTAGCTGATGGAGCATCTAACCAAGCATTAAGAATTGACGGTACAGGCTATGCTCAATATCATACAGGAATTAAAGGCACAGGAAGATATCTAGCATTTGACTTAAAGATTGAAAATCCAGGAACAATCGTATCATTTAGAGTTGGACCTACTGGAGCAGCTTTATGGGCAAAGGATGGAGAGTTGATTCTTGAAAATGGTACTCCTATGGTTGTTAATATCGATGGACAATGGCATCGTTACGTCATTGACTGGGTAGCAAGTGGACTTGCTTTAACAGATACAATCGGCTTCCATGCAAGTGACGGAGAAATTTATTTACTTGATAATCTAGCTTGGTATGGTGAATATCCATATTATGATGGTGAACTTGTTTGGGGTACTTGGGAAACCTTAGTAGAAGGTAATGCCAATGGTCAAGCAGGTGATGGTCAATGGTGGGCAAATAATTATGGTACACCATCATCATTTGTAAGCGTAGATGGCAACATGATGTTAAAGCTTGATGCAAGCACTGGCTATGTTCAATATCATACAGGTGTTAAGGCTAAACCATTATTTATCGCATTTGATATGAAGGTAGAAGCTGCAGGTAGCTTTGGTATTAACCTAGGTGGCGTACATAAATGGAATACTGAACTCATTGGTTTAGATGGTAATCCTATCGTCTTACCAGCAGTAGGACAAACAGGTCATGTTATTATTGATGTCTTACTTTCTGGACTTATCTATTCTGATGAATTTGGAATTCAAGCAAATGATGGTGCAGTCTATTATATTGATAATCTATCCTTCCAATGGGTAGATTCAAATAAAGGAACTTATCCAGCATTAACAGAAGATTTTGATGACGCGCCAGTTAATGATGGCATTTCATATTGGTGGGGCGAATGGGCAAAGGTTGCGAATGGTCAAATTGAATTAGTAACTGCTGATTATGCAACCGTACGTTTTGGTTCTCCACTTATTTCTGGTACGAAGTATCTATCATTTGATGTTAAGCTTTCTGATGGTGGTAATGCAGATACATTTAGATTAGAGCTTGGTGATGGCAACGTCGTTAACTTCAGTAAATTAATTGAAGATGGAGTTACTTCAGCAATTGGTACTGACTTTATGCATGTTAGGATTAATTTATCAGACTACGTCACTAATCTTGGTGGATTGCAGGTTTTAGGATTCCATATAAATAATGGTGGTGTCATGATTGATAACATGACAGTAAGCTATGATGTTTATGGATATCAAATGTTCTTATTCATGGATGTTCCAGTTTCATAAAATATAAATAGACAAGAGGATTACTTCCCTTCGATATGAGGGGAAGTAATCTAATGTTTTTATTGCATGCACGTTGTACAATAAAAACATTAGGAGATTAAACATGAAAAAATTAACAGTTTTATTAGCAATTGTACTTCTTATTTTCACCGTATCTGCTTGTAAAAGAAGTGGGAAAATTGAAGTCGTCATAGGAATGTGGCCAGAATCTGCAAATACAGATGATATCGCTATGTTTAATACCTGGAAAGAAAGATTTGAAACAGATTATCCAGAATATGAAATTATAGGTGAACCTTTTACTTATTCAGTAGAAGCTTTTTATGCTAGAGCGAACTCACAAACACTGCCTACTGTTTTTCAAACCTGGTTTACTGAACCTCAAATGATTGTTGGTGGTGGACATGCTAAAGACATTACAGAAATCGTTAAGGATTTAGGATGGTATGACAAAATGGATCCAGAACTCAGAGAATACCTAACATTCGATGAAAAACTATATGGTATTCCAAGAGATGGATATGGATTAGGCATTATTATCAAACTAGATGTATTCTCGGATGCGGGATTAGTTTTTGATATCGATGGAGATGGTGTATACGATATTGTCAACCCATATGACAAAACTGAAAAGTTTTACCCACAAACCATGGAAGAACTCTATCAGTATTCTTTTATGATTAAGGAAAGCACTGGTGTTGATGGGTTAATCATTTTAAATGTGGATAAGAACGGTGGATGGCAATTTTCTAATTATGCGTGGGCATTTGGAGCGTCCCTTCAAGTGATTGGTGATGATGGAAAGGTTCATGCGAATCTGAATTCTGATGAATCTGTAGAAGCGATGTCTTTTTTAAAGAGTTTTTATGATGATGAATTGGTACCTATTGGTAATATGAACTATTCTGAATGGGCAACAAGACTTGGTAATGGTCAAATCGGTATGGCAATTGCAGGTAATGATGTCATTTCAAATGTTATTACTCAAGGTGGAATGAACCGCAATAAAATCGCTTTTATTCCAATACCCGCAGGTCCTGCAGGTCAATATACTTTATTTGGTGGCACACCCTATATGTTTAGTGCCTATGATTCTGATGAAGCAGTACTTGGCGCAATCAAATTCCTTGAATATATGGGAAGATCTCCTGAAGTTTCTGAAGTTTCACAATCTGCAATGCGTGAGGGACTTCAAACTGCGACTAAAAAGAATATGCTCATTCTTCCTGAGGTTAGACCTTGGGTCAATAGTGAATATCTAACATTAATTGAATCACTGAATGCACAATACGTCAATGTACAAGCATTCCATAACTTTGAGGATTTTTATTTAAAGCTTCCAACGACTAGAAGAAGAGAAGAACCTTATTTTACACAACATATGTATGAGCTTTTAGATCAAGTCGTAGTTAACTTGAAAAATCCAGGTTTTGATGTTAGATCATCGCTGAATTCCAAACAATTAGATTTTGAAACATACCTAAGAGGACGACTAGACTAAGATGGATTTCGATAAAGTAGAGAAGCGAGTAACCTTTAAGAAAAAGGATAATAAAAAAGATGTTTTATCATGGGCGATAGCTATACCGTCTATCTTTTTGTTTGCTTTCTTTATTTGGGGTCCATTATTACAAAATATTGTTTATTCATTTGCTAAAACAAGAAATTTCGATATGATCGGTTTCAATGGTATTCAAAACTATATCAATGTCTTTTCAGACCCAAGATTTTCACAAGCCTTAGGAAATACATTGCTATATGTTTTATATTCCTTGATTATTGGGTTTTTCATTCCAATTATTCTAGCTTTATTAATAAGTGAAGTCATTAAGACAAAAAGTTTGTTTAAGGTAGGTTTCTACCTACCTAATATCGTTCCAGCAATTGCAGTCATTTTGACATGGAAGATTATGATGGACGCCAATGATTATGGATTCTTTAATATATTACTCGCAAAGGTTGGTTTAGGGACATCCAGATGGATATCCAATGACTCCTTATCGATTCTTTTAATCATAATGACCTTAACCTGGAAATCTGCAGGTGCGACAATGTTAATCTATTTAGCTACTGTACAATCTGTTGATCACTCTTTATATGAAGCAGCAAGAATCAAAGGGCTATCGGTATGGAAGAGACTTAAATATATAACGATACCTGCATTATTACCTAATATCAAATTATTATTAATTATTCAAATCATTTCAGTTTTTCAAATTTTTTATGAACCCATGATTTTCATGGGGCAAACCAATAATTCAGCAAATACATTAGGGTTACTCATTTATAAGTTGATCTATACAACACAAGATACCGGTCAAGCAGCAGCCTTAGGTGTGCTCACGATGTTTATCTTATTGCTATTTACTTATGTTTACTTATATTTTGATAAGAAAACTCGAATGAATCAGTTAAAGATGAAGCCTTATGTAACCTATGACATGTTATTAGAAAAGATTGAAAATAGAAATCAAAAAAAGGTTTATAAATTCCTAAACCATTTGAACCATTTATTGAATAAGATAATGAAGTCTATATATAAGGCTTTAGTCTTCATTAAAGTGATATGGATTATAGATCAGATCAATAAATTAATGAATTATATATTTACTTATACGAAAAAATACGGATTAAAGATCTTTGAATCAAAGAAGGATGGTATCTTAACCTACTCTGATTATAAGAAGTCAAGCAGAAGAATTGGATACTACTTCATGTATTTCATTCTTATTATAGGATTGATGATTGTCTTAATGCCATTTATATGGCTATTTGTCACATCATTTAAAAATAGTAATGAGCTTCTTCAATCACCAGCAAATTATACATTTTTCCCGAGTTCCTTTGATTTCACTAAGTTTGTAACAGTCATTGAAAAGACTCAAATTATGAAAAATGTGTATAACTCATTATTTATCTCACTTGGTGCAGCACTATGTGCAATTCTTTTTAATGGATTACTCGCTTATGTGATTGCAGTCTTAAAGCCTAAGGGAAGTAAAGTGATTTTTTATTTGATTTTAGGATCGATGTTAATTCCACCAGCAGTGGCACTTGTTCCACTATATACCAATATCTCAAGTATTTATAGAGTCATCGCATCTATTTCAGGAATGTCACTAAGACAAGTGCAATCCACATTTATTACCTTAATACCCTTTTGGTTAATCGCTGGAGCTTCACCATTTTTCTTTCTACTATTTAAAACACATTTTGAAAGCCTACCTAAAGACTTATTTGAAGTTGCTGAACTCGAAGGAGCGACAAAACTTCAAACATTCTTTAAGATTATCGTTCCATTATCGAAGCCAGTTATTATGGTTGTAGCAATATTTTCTGTCACTGGTGCTTGGAATGACTTCCTACTTCCTTATATCATGATTACCAATCAAGATTACTGGACAGTGATGATTAAGCTCTTTAGAGTACATGTCGAAATGTTTGCGTATAACATCACATTAGACCAATTCTTAAGTCTATTGCTATTTACGATGATTCCACCAATGATTATCTTCTTTATTTTCCAGAAACAAATTACACAAAATGCCACAACAACAGGCATTAAATAGAGGTTTATGATGAGCAGGATTTCTCTCCAAAAAGTTTATAAGTCTTTTCAAAAGAATTTAAACGTTATTAGTGATTTCGATTTAGAAATCTTTAATGATGAATTTTTGGTGATTGTTGGACCATCCGGCTCAGGAAAAACGACAACTTTAAGAATGATTGCAGGACTAGAAGAGTTAAGTGATGGGAAATTATATATAGATGATCATCTTCAAAATGATGAAGACCCATCCACTAGACATTTAAGCTTTGTTTTTCAAAACTATGCATTATTACCTCATTTAACCATTTATGAGAATATAGCATTTGGTTTATTAAACCTGAAGTTAAGTGAACTTGAAAGAAGAAAAAAAGTAGAAGAAATCGCTAGAAAGCTATCCTTACTAGAAAAGCTTGGAAGCTATCCCAATCAGCTATCTGGTGGACAGCGCCAAAGAGTAGCCTTGGCTAGAGCATTAGTGGACCAAGAAAAATTGATTTTATTCGATGAACCACTTTCTAACTTAGATGCTCTTCTTAGATCTGAAATGAGAAGTGAACTATTAAAGCTTCAAAAAATGTTTCAAACAACCTGTGTATATGTCACCCATGACCAAGTTGAAGCGATGGCCATGGCAAGCAGAATTGTTTTAATGATGGAAGGTAAAATAGTTCAGGTTGGTACGCCTTATCAAATGTTTCATAATCCTGCACACCTAGATACCTCATTATTTATAGGTCTACCTGAAGCAAATTTGATAACAGTATCCATTAAAGATCAAAGGATATATGTTGATGATCAAGAAATTGCTTTAAATGATGAAGTGAAGTTGTTAATTAAAAAAAATCAACTCAGTAAAGCGTTGATAACGATAAGACCTAAGGCACTAAGAGTTCATCATCAATTTAAAGCTATCTTAACAAAGGGTAAGCTTGTAGCAGTTGAAAACTTTGGTGTGAGTAAGCTACTTCATATCGAAGCACTCAACCAAACATTTAGAGCTGAAGTTGATCAAGACTTTATCGAGCAAGATGATCTTTATTTAGACTTTACGGGAGAGACTTATCTCTTTAATGAAGATAAAAAAAGAGTAAGAGAATATCAATTTCAAGAGCTTATCTTTGAAGCTCTACCTGTACCTTTAGAGGAGCTTCAAGTCATTCGAGAGCTTATCAATTATGGATATCATATATCCTATGATGATAAAAAAGCGAATGTTTTATATAACAAGAAAAATCATACATATCAATTAATGATGAATGAAAAAATATATGATTTAAAAAATCTTCAAGACATCTTGAACATACTCAGCTACAGAAAATAAGGTCTGTGTGAGAAGGAGATTACTATGGCTAAAATTGCACAAAGATATTTAGATATCGATCCATGGATGCTCATTGAAAATGGCTTCCATGAAGAAAGAGCTTTGGTTTCAGAGTCCTTGTTTTCGCTATCCAATGAATATATGGGTGTTAGAGGATACTTTGATGAAGGATACCAAAAGGATACTTTAATAGGAACCTATTTTAATGGTATCTATGAAGTGCCTAAGGATATTAGAAGAAGTCATTACAAAGGGATTTCTGATAAGCTGCATTATATGGTCAATGCAGCCAATCCGTTCTATTTAAGAATCTATATTGGTGACGAACCATTTATCTTCGATCCTAAAAAAATTGAAGGATATAAGAGAACATTAGATTTTAAAACAGGTGAAACAACTAGAACGTATCGTGTTGGTAATCTATTTGAGATCACATTCAAAAGAATAATGAATATGAAGACCTATCAAATATCTCATCAAAAGGTGATTGTTAAACCAATCACTTATTTTGGTAGCATCACATTAGCATTTGGTATAGACTTTAACACAAAGCATTGGGGTAATCCTGGATATTGGGATTTAAAAAAGTCTAAGAAGAATTTAAGTCTAGGTGCTACAACAACCAATCAAAGTGTTTATGTAGGATATAAACTAGATACGAATAACGATTATCAATCCAGTGTAACTATAGAAAACAAACTAAACCTAGAGACTTTAAATTTAAACTTGAATACTATTATTGAAATCGATAAAACGATTGTTTCATTAATTGATAAAACAAAGGTTAGAGATCTTATCTTCTTTGAGGAAGAAGCGAATAAGCTTTTAAGCGTAACATCTTATGATCAAACAAAAAATGATAATATAAAATTCTTCGAAGAGTATTGGGCTAAAAATGACATTCAAATCAATGGAGATGCATTAAATCAGCAAGGCATTAGATATTGTTTATTTCAACTCGTTGGAACCTATCAGGGTGTATCTGAGCATAACAATATCGGTGCGAAGGGATTAACAGGAGAAGCCTACTCAGGACATGCATTCTGGGATTCAGAAACATACTGTATACCTGTTTATTTATTCACCAATCCGAAGGCTGCTAAAAATCTATTGATGTTTAGATATAACACATTAAATCAAGCAAGAAAAAGAGCGAAGGAATTAGATTGTAATGGAGCATGCTATCCAATCGCTACCTTAAATGGTGATGAGGCATGCGACCTATGGCAGCATGCATCACTACAGTTTCAGCCCACAAGTGCAGTTGCATATGCAATTTGGCACTATGTTAAGAATACGAAAGATATTGAGTTTTTAATCGATTATGGCTTTGAAATGCTAGTTGAAATCGCTAGATTCTTTTCATCTAGAGGACAATACAATCATGACATGACTAAATTTGGTTATTATGGTGTCATGGGGCCTGATGAATTCCAAATGATGGTTAATCATAACGCGTATACCAATTTACTCGCGAAAACCTCGATGGAGTATTTGATTGAAGTTTATGAGACTTATCAGAAGAATCATAAAGTTCAAGAGGTTATGAATAAGTTAAACCTTAAGGATAGTGAAATAGAAGTTATGAGAAAGAAGTGTCAGCTCATGTATCTTCCATATGATGAAAAGACAAAGATCTATGAGCAGCATGAAGGCTTTCATGATCTACCTCATCTGGATATTCATTCTATACCTGTCACAGATTTTCCATTATATGCAAATTGGAGCTACGATAGAATATATCGTAACGATATGATTAAACAACCAGATGTCTTAATGTTTATGTTCTTATATAGCACACAATTTGATTTAGAAACGAAAAAAGCAAACTATGACTACTATGAACCAAAGACAATTCATGAGTCTTCATTATCTCCTTCTATTCATTCTATTTTAGCATCAGAATTAGGATATAAGAAAGAAGCACTAGACTTCTTTGGATTCGCTACCCGTATGGACTTAGATGACTATAATAGAAATGCTAGAGAAGGTCTTCATATCACATCGATTGCTGCAGCATGGGTAAATATTGTTTATGGATTTGGAGGGCTCAGAAGTGATGGAGAAATCATTAAGCTATCTCCATATTGTCCAGAGTCTTGGACATCCTATCAATTTCATTTACAGCTTTTTGGATCAAATATCCAAGTCTATGTGGATAAAAAAAATATTACATTAACTCTAGATAAAGATTTAGATGAACCAATAGAAATCTATAATGAGGTTTATAAACTTAAAAAGGGGATCTATAAGATTCATGTGGCTAATTAAAGAAAATGGTTTTGATAAAGAGCATATCATTCATAGAGGTAATCAATTTATAATCGGACATATGAAGTTAGGTGTTAGAGGAACCTTGGATGAATTTAGAAGAGCAGAGAAGGTAGCAATCACTCTGCCTTTTGTCTATGATCAAGTGGGTGATGGATGGAGAGAACCAGTGAATGCGTTTAATCCATTGTTTAGTGAAGTGATTATAGATGGGAAACCTTTAAATGTTTTAAATGGTCATGTCATCTCACATGAACAAACATTAGATATGAAAAATGCAGTCATGTCTAGAAGAAGCGTAATCCAAAGAGGTGACTATCAAGTCACTATAGAATCTTCTAGATTCGTATCTAGCGTCGATGAAAGATTAATAATTTCTAAATTTCAAGTATCTATTGATAAAGATATAAAAATAGTTATTAAAACTGGTATTGATATTGATATTTGGGACATCAATGGTAAGCATATAGAAGATGTTAAGCTAAGTGAAAAAGGATATTTAAAAGTAGAAGGTGTTACACATGAAAAAGGACACCTGATTACTTGTCTAAAAGAAATAACTCCATTATTTGAAAATAGTAAAGTAAAGATTGAAAAAAATAATGATGGCATTTTTTATGGTATAGAGATTGATGCTAAAAAAAATCATGTCTATAAATTTGAATCCTTTGCAGTCATTGGTGTCGATCAAGAAAATGATGATTTAGAAAATAAACTATCAGAAGTATTACATGAAGGGTATCACAAAAGATTAGAAAAACATAGTCAAATTTGGAATCAAAAATGGGATGTATCCAACGTCATCATCAAGGGTGATGACGCAGCAGACGTAGCCTTAAGATACTCCATTTATCATTTACTGTTATTGGCACCACAAAGCAATTCTCAGTCTATTCCTGCTCGTGGGATATCTGGACAAACCTATAAAGGTGCAGTATTTTGGGACACTGAAATCTTTATGTTACCCTTTTATTTAAATACAGATTTAGTGAGTGCGAAAAGGATTATCCTTTATCGAATTCAAGGGTTACCAGGAGCTAAACAAAAAGCGAAATCCTATGGTTTTAAAGGAGCCTTTTATGCATGGGAATCTCAAGAGGATGGATTTGATGCATGTACAGATTATAATGTTACAGATGTATTTACGAAAAGACTTATTCGAACTTATTTTAAGGATAAACAAGTTCATATCTCAGGAGATATCGTCTACGCAATGAAGATGTATATTGATAGAACAAAGGACTTTAGTATATTAAAGGATGGAGCACTTGAAGTCATTTTAGAGGTTGCTAGATTTTATTTAGATTATGGACACTATTCAATTCTAAAAAATAGATTTGAGATTTGGGATGTCATGGGTCCTGATGAATATCATGAGCGAGTTCATAATAACGCGTTCACCAATCAACTTGTCAAAATGGTTTTTGAATCAGTTCTTGATTATGAAGAATATTTTGAAAGCGAAAATGATTCCTACTTTAATGATATGGTAGAAAAGTTAAGCTATCATCACGAATTAGAGTTGATTAATAAGTATAAGGATTTAGTTTACATCAAAGAAATAGAAGACAGTCTAGTGATTGAACAATTTGATGGATACTTCAATCATAAGGATATCAATAAAGATGAGCTATTCAAGCTTAAACTTCATGAGCATGAGTATCTTGGTGGACAAGGTCTAGCAGGAGATACTCAAATCATTAAGCAAGCTGATGTCATCAGCATGCTATATCTTTTTAAAGAAAAATATTCAAAGGAAGTTATAAAAAACAACTGGGAGTATTATGAACCAAGAACTGAACACGGGTCAACACTATCGGCAAGTATGTATGCATTAACCTCATGTATGATTAGTCACCCTGATCATGCATATCCACTTTTTATGAAATCAGCAACTGTAGACTTAACTGGAAAATCCAAGCACTTTGCTGGAGGTATTTATATTGGTGGCACACATCCTGCTGCATCCGGTGGGGCCTATATGACAGCTATTTTTGGGTTCTCAGGGCTTTCCTTTAATCAGGGTATCAAAGTGAACCCTAAGCTTCCTCAATCATTTGAGAATATATCCTACACGGTTAGAGATAAGGGTAAGTTATATAAGGTAAACGTAGACAGAAATGAATCTAAGATCATGGAGGAAAAAGATTAATGATTAAAGCAGTTATATTTGATCTAGATGGTGTCATCGTCAGTACAGATGAACTTCATTTTCTCGCATGGAAATATATTTCCGATCAAGAGCATATTGAATTTAGTAAAACAATCAATCACCGCTTAAGAGGAGTATCTAGAATGGCATCTCTTGAGATTATCTTAGAAAAGGCAAAAAGAGCTTATTCGAATGAAGAAAAAGAAGCGTTAGCAGAAAAGAAGAATAACTACTACATAGAGCTCTTAAGTAGTCTTACACCAAAAGATATTTTACCTCATGTTTTAGAAGTGTTAGGTAAACTTAAAGAAAAAGGGATCAAAATCGCGATTGGATCATCTTCAAAAAATGCGAAGGCAATTCTTAGACAGATTAGATTAATAGATATCTTTGATGAGGTTGCTGATGGTAATGATATTATTAATTCTAAACCAGCACCTGATGTATTTTTAATAGCAGCTAAAAAGCTAGGATTAAATCCTAAGGATTGTGCAGTTGTTGAAGATGCTGTTGTTGGTATTGAAGCAGCGAAAGCTGCACAAATGACAGCTATCGCAGTCTTTGATGCAAAAAATTCAGAGCTTGCAGATTATAGATTTGACGACATAAGAGATATTTTAACGCTTGTTTAGGTGTATAATAAACATAACAAAGCATTAAAGGAGCAGTATGAATAAAAAAACAAATATCGCTGAAATCGCAAAGTTAGCTGGTGTTTCAACAGCTACGGTATCTTATGTCATTAATGATGTGGATAAGGTTTCAGAAAAAACTAAAGAGAGAGTGAGAAAGATTATGGCTGACTTGGATTACATTCCAAGTATTAATGCTAGATCTTTATCCAATGGGCAAACAAGATTAATTGGAGTAACACTTCCATTAATCGCACCATCTGATACGACTGGTACCCTTTTAGAAACCAATCCTTTTTTCGCTGAATATTTAGGTGAAATACACAAAGTCATTTCACAATATGGTTATGATATCTTGTTATCGGGAATTCAAGTCAAGGGTAAATATAAAAACTGGATTCAAAGTAGAGGTTTAGATGGGATTATCTTATTAGGATCTTATCCACCAGACATCTATGAAGAAGTTAAAGCATTAAATATACCAACAGTTTTAACTGACGTTTATGAAACCTACGCGAATGACTTTCATTCAGTCAATACGGATGACGCTGAAGGTTCTTATATGGCAACTAAACATTTGATTGGCTTAGGTCATAAAAAGATTGGATTTGTTGGAGGGTCTATCCAACAATCTCCAATCCATAATAACCGTTATCTAGGCTATGGGAAAGCAATGCTAGAAGCAAATTTAAAGATTAATAATGACTGTGTGTTTGAGACACTTACTACCTTTGAAGGTGGAATGCACTTGGCACAAAGATTAATGAAGGAAAAGTTTGATTTAACAGCCTTAGTAGTCGATGCAGATATCGTAGCATTAGGTATTATGAAGGTTTGTCAGGATGCTGGCAAGAAGGTTCCTGATGAATTATCGATTGTAGGATTTGATGATATACAAGCAGCATCTTTTACTTCACCTGGATTAACAACGATTAGACAGTTCATTTCTAAAAAAGGTGAAATAGCTGCGAATTTAGTCATGGGTGATATTATAGCAAATACAAGAACAACAGATAGTAAGATGGTGAAATCTAAGTTGATTGTCAGAGGTAGTACGAAGAGATTAGAGATTTAGATTGAATTTAGTTTAAAAGCATACTTAAGCGATATAACAACTCTTCCATAACATTGGATGAGTTGTTTTTTGTTTATAGGGTTCCATTATTTATTAACGATGAAAGCACACTATCAATCTATAGTATAATAAGACTGGTGATAATATATGAAACTCGTAGTTGCAGACTTGGACGGAACATTAATCCACAGTAAAGGTTTTTCAAAGGAAACATTAAAAACAGTGAAAAAGCTTCAAGAACAAGGCATTATTTTTACTATAGCTACAGGAAGACATATCATTACAGCCAAGGATTATGTTAAAGAACTTCATGTAAAATATCCGGTCATTTATAGTAATGGAGCATACATTTATGATCATGAAAATAAAAAGGTTATCCACGAAGCACTCATAGATAAACTAACTGCATTAAAAACTATGAAGGTATGTAGTAAATATAATTTAGACTTTATTATATATACAGTAGATAACATTTACGCAACAAAGAAATCTAGAGATAAATTAGTTTCCAAAGTTGGTAAATATGATTTAGAAGTTGTTAGTGAAGAAGAACTCAAATCATGTGTAGGTAATGGAGTTATTAAAATTCTTGTTTTTGATGATGACGTAGAACGCATTATAGAAGCAAGAAACATCTTAAGTCAGATAAAAGATATATATCCAATTCAAAGTTCAAGAAGTTATATAGATATAGGACATCATTCAGTTAATAAAGGAAATGCATTAACTATATTAGCTAAGCACTTAAATGTTTCTCTAGAGAATTGTATGGCTATAGGAGATCAAGAGAATGATTTACAGATGATTCAAGTAGCTGGAGTTGGTGTAGCTATGGGGGATGGAAATGTCTTATTGAAAGATGAGGCTGATTATATAACGAAATCATTTGAAGAAAATGGTTTTTCATATGCAGTTGAGAAGTATTTTTTTGGCTAACAGATTCAAAATAAGTATGATTGTTACAAAATAGTAATAACCAATACTTAATTCTTATTAAAGTGGCTCGATGTCAATAAAGAAGACAAAAAGAGTATGACCATATATTGATTGATAATACCTAGTCCATTTAAAAATGGAGAAATGGGAAACGGATGAAGATTTTAACAAAATACTTAACACAATAATAACAATCATTTTTTTGGTCATTCTTTTTTCTCTTTTTTCAATTTTTCTAATAATTAGTATTGATTTACATGACAAAAGTTGAAATGAATTAAATATATCAAGACCAACAGCAATTAAATATTTAAAAGCATTAGAAAAACATGGATTTCTAATATCTAAACGAGTTGGTAAGGAAGTAGTGTATAAAAACATTCAATTGATTAACACATTTAATCTCTAAACCATACATAAAAAGTGGAAATTTATTTCCACTTTTTATCAAAAATGTCATAAACATCTTAAATAAATGCTACATGAGTTAATACGTTTATTTGCAACCAACAGTTGCTTGCTATCATGTATTATCAGTCGTATACTAAAAGTGTAAGGAGGTCAGTCATGCTTAATTTAGAATTAATCAGTAAAAAAATTATAGAGAAAAGAAAACAAAGGGGTATGACTCAATACGAACTTGCAGATGCTTTATATGTCTCGAGACAAGCTGTTAGCAAGTGGGAAATGGGAAAATCACTTCCTAGTCTTGAAGTGCTCCTAGAGATGACAGAACTTTTTGATATCACCATTGATTATATGCTTGATGGCTCAGAGCTCAGCGATCATGATTATCAATCGATGTTCATGCAATATCCGAGAGAATCAGTAATACACCGTTTCCTTAACTCAAATCACTTGAATGAAGACATCAAGAATATCTTTTACCTCCTCACGTCAAAGGAGAGAAAACAGATGATAGACCAATTTATTGCGAAACAACTATGTATTGATGCTACTGTTTTATGGCCTTACTTAAGTATGGCAGAAAGAAAGTACTTGATTGGTAATTTAGTATCCAAAGATATTGATCAAGATTTATCGAAACTCTATGACATGATGTCTATAGAAGAAAAAATGATGGTCAACCCAGAGGGTAGACATACCATCACTTATGTTTCAAATAAACGAAAAGGAGAAAAGAGTTAATATGAAATATACTCAATTGTTACCATTTATGGGAAGAGAAGAATTAAATAAAGTAGCGCAAGAGATAATTAACGGTGAATTAAAAGGTGTTAAATTAGAAACACTATATCCATTTTTAGGAAGAGATAACCTTCATGAGATAGTTGATCAACTCATTGAGAAAAAAGATGCGAAGAGGCTTCAAAATGTTATTCCATTTATTTCTAGAGAAAAAGTTTTAGATATTTATCATGCTGCTGAAAAGGGTGAAATACCAAATTTTGATTCATCTAGTTGCGTTCCATTCTTAGGTTCTGACAAGATTAAGGAAATATTTAGAGATCTTATTAAGAATGCTTCGAGTGAGTCTGATAAAGATGATGAAGATGATGATCGTGATGAAGAATAAAGACCCTCGGGTCTTTTTTTATTTTTTAATCATGCAAATAAAAAGGTGATTGCATGAAATATATTAGTAAAGACGAAGTTCTAGCTGCACTATTATTCTTGAATCATATGAACATAAACAATAAGAGTTACTCCACTATAATCACTTTATTGACTGACAAATCAAATCATGCTAAAATATGATTACTAAATTCATTTCTTGGAGGGGTATGATGAAAAATCTACATCTATTGATTTTCTTCTTTTTTATTTTTGTTTTAGGTTCATGTCAAAAAGAGATTGAAACGAAAATAGAAACAGAAGTAGAAACGATTACTGAAGAGATTAAACCAGTTGTTCAATCCATTCACTTCGAGCAAAAAAATGTTTACTATTTAAGTGCTTTTGATATTACAAAACTCTCATTTCATGTAGGTTTTGATGATGAAAGTGAACGTGATGTGAATATGAGCGTTTCGATGTTTTCCATTTCAGATCAAGAAAAAATTCAAACCGCTGGACTCCATCAACTGAGTTTAGAATATCAACGCTACAAGAAAACGATCGTTATCTACATTGTCGATCTTGATCCAAGTATTGAACTTACTGCGATATACTTTGAAAAACCAAAAGAAAAAATACCGAGAAACGAACTTGATTTTTCAGCAATCACGATTTGCTTTGAATTTGAACTTGTAATAACTGAAAAATTCCAACTATTTGAAGCAATGATTGAAAAAAACAGCATCAAAGAGTTTTATTTTGTTGGAAATTACACTTTCATTGTTAAAATGTTTGGTCAATCTTTAAGGTTCAATGTTGATTTAACTCACGCAAATGTAGTATATGTCGATGATAGAACTTTATATACTGGAGAAATATCAGAGGATGTGATTAGGAAAATTGAAGTATTACGCTTGCAAAATAGTAGATTTCATCAAGTGCTATCACGAGTAATTCTTGTCACACATGAAGGATTTATTTTATATGACGGAACCGATCACCTTTATATGAAGTATGATAATCCATCATCTTTAAAGGTAAATGATGAGGTTCTTGTGGATGTTGAAGTCGTCTATCGAAATAGTAGATTTGAGTATAAGGTGATTGAACTCAAGCTTATAGAGCGCTATATGCCATATATAGTGGAACCTGCTATTTTTGAATTAAAAGAATATTTAACCGTTGTTAAGGATAAGGAAAAAGAACTTAAATATCAGTTCAGGGGAATATTTACCTATATCAATCAAAAATTGGTATTTACAGATGGTGAATACGAGATTAAGGATATGATTTATGATGATGAAACACTACTAGTTATCAATCAATATATTCATCAACTAGTCGATGTCAATTTTTATTTAGCAAAAACAAACGGACCACGCAAGTTTATTTTAGACATTAACGAAATGAAAATTGTACAGTTAAGTGCAATTCATAAGGTTTATTATACGGAATTTTTCTTAAATTTAGAAATTAAGCATATCCTAAATGATTTACCAACAATCATCACAAAATCTGATAGATTGACATTAGTCAATAAAGGTATTTTTGGAAGTGTAATCACTTGGATAGTAAAGGATCCTAAGATTATTTCAAAAGAGGGTATTGTACAAAGTGGAGTCAATAAATATACATGCACTGTCTTGATGATGAATGCAGATGATGGGAAAACCAATAAAGGAAGTAGTATAGACCTATGTATAACTGTTGGGGTCCCAATGACACTCAAACAAGCAGATATCATCAGCCTGAATACAGATTATGAAGTTATCGTTAAAGGCTTGATTCTTAAATCAAGCTATGGAGTTAGTCTTATCTATGATGGAACATCCTATGCTTTTGTTAAATATGACGGAAAAATAGGTGATGTTATTGAAGTTCACGGGTTTTATGAGAAGTATGAAGAGTATTTAGGCGGTCTATCATACCCCTATATCGTCAAACCATCAAACAACACCTATACTAAACCTGTAGCAATATCTGATTTCGACTTTATAAATAACTCTCTAAATGAAACGATGTTTGGTAAAACATTTGATGTTGAACTCAATTTGGTAAGTATTAGTAATTATTTAGGATGGGACGCATTCAATCCAATGGGTGGATTGCCATATCTTACCAAAGCAAGCACATTTACAATCTCTGGAACAACTACGAAGGTTCATTTAATTGATGACCAAAACACAAATCTAAGTGGTTTTGTAGATGGTAGCAAGGTAAAATTTATCTTTGTTGGTTTAAACAGCTTCAATGAACTTGAAGGAATATTAGTTGAGATTAATGAGTAAATGGTTACATGAATCTAAAGTTTTTATATTCATTTCCAGAGTTACACTTTTTCACAGTGCTGAGTAGATTATTTACAGACATTTGAAAAGTATGAATCATCTATTAATCCAGGAAACAACGATTAATAATCAAAGCGAACTTGGCTTATTTAAGGTCAAGGAAGAAACCTTATATGCTCTTGTTAAAACAAAAACACTTTATAGAAGTAGCAGTTTAAGCACATATGAGCAAAGTGTTGTTGAACAGGTTTATTTAGGTGTAGTAAAATGGGTATATGTATCGGATGCTTATGGATTTGTATCGAATTATAATTATAAGTTGCGTGGATGAATATAATAATTTTGATTAATTAGGGAATATTTTTAGCGATAAAGAACACATATTTTGTGTTTTTTTGTTTTATAGGACATATACGCCCTGTTTTAGTTATTTAAAGTAGAATATAATGTATTATGAGATGATGTAATTTTCGGTATTTGGGGATTTTTTTTCTATAGAGTTGATGACTTTACTAAATGAAATATGTGTTAAGTTTATAGCGTTGTATATTAAGAGGCTATTTTCAACAAAGATTTTAATTATCGTTATTTTTCAAAGGTTCATATCACAATAGAGACACCAAAGTGATGTTTGGTTAATCGCAAAATATAGCGAAAAACGGCCTTTTTAAGCGATAAAATGAGTGTATTATGAGGTATCGTGAATATAGAAATAATAGGTTTGACAGTAGCATCACTTAAAACTCCAAAATTATAGGTAGGTGTGATGTGATTACGAACTGAATTTCTAGGACAAGTCAATTGATATAGGGTAGCTCTGGGATATTGAACTATTTACAGGATAAATCTTTTTTAAAAGATTGAAAAGTCTGGAAAGACTACACATTATATAGATTGGTGGAGATGTGAATGGGAATAAATATCTACAAGATTTTGCAAAAGGAAGAAATGATTAATGATTTAGTGAATCAACGCTATTTTTCTACTGATGAATCAATCAGTGGCAACATATCACTTAGTTTTTTCTATAAGTCTTCATATGAAAACGAAATAAAATGGAAAAATGTATTTGAATACTTTAGTATACAAATTGATTTTAGAACAAAAGATATTAAAGGTGTAATACTTATAAATAAGCAGACTAATAATTATGCAATAACTTTCGGGAATTCCGCATTTGTTGCCCAAAAATATTGTGATGTGGATTTTGGATTTGAGCTTGCTAGAAGGATAGAACTTAAAGAACTCAAAAGAAAAAGCACTAGTGCTCAACGAACCAGAGGAAGAAAAGGCGAAGTTAACACATATACAAACGAAGATAATCTTGATGTTGATTCAGGAAGAATTTTTACGAGTTTATCGTTTACTCCCGTTGATGAAACTCTCGGGAAACGTATTGATTTTGGAAAATCAATTAAACTTAACATGGGTTTTAATTTGAATGAAATAGAATCACTAATTGATAGAATAGAATCAATATTGGCCAATGATGTAATTAGGAATAATATACCTTATTTGAACAAAGTAAAAGACCCCGAGCTAATTAATGAGTATAATAGTATACTTCTAAGGGACTTAGAA
>JAUSOA010000065.1 GCA_030656435.1 Acholeplasmataceae bacterium
ATTGGTGATGATCCCAGCATTCGAATAAAATCTTGTGAAATCTGGTGGTACCAAAAGTACTTTCTTATAGGATTTTCCTTCGAGTGAATCTTTAATTGCATTTTTTATTTCATCAAGTGTTAAGCCGGTAGGATTTGTTTCGGTTAGATAGATTTCTTTCATCTGAACCTCCTATACTCCTGAATAAGCTGAAAATCCACCATCGACAGGAATAACGACTCCCGTAACAAATCCAGAGGATTCATTATCTAAAAGCCATAATAGGGTTCCAATCAATTCATGTGCTTCTCCAAAACGACCCATCGGTGTATTGTTTAAAATCTTTCCTGTTCTTGGTGTAGGTGTACCATCAGCATTCCATAATAACGCTGCATTTTGCTGTGTTGAGAAGAATCCTGGAGCAATCGCATTTACACGGATACCACTCTTTGCAAAATATACAGCAAGCCATTGTGTAAAGTTAGAAACTGCAGCTTTTGCTGCACTATATGCAGGAATCTTTGTCAGTGGAGTAAATGCATTCATTGAACTGATATTTAAAACAACAGACCCTGTTTTTCCAACCATGTCTTTTGCGAATACTTGTGTTGGTAATAAAGTTCCTGTAAAATTGAGACCAAATACAAAGTTGAATGAATCTAGGTCAAGATCGAAAAAGCTCTTGTGTCCTTCAGTACCCATCTTTGGTTGATCGAAGAATTCATCAGATGTTGTGGCCTTAGGATGATTCCCTCCAGCTCCATTAATTAGAATATCACATGTTCCAAATTGTCTTAAAACCTCATCATGTGCAACATTAAGTGATTCTCTTTCTAATACATTCGCTTTAACACCAATAGCGGTAAAGCCTTGTTTTGTTATTTCAAGTGCAACTTCTTTAGCTTTTTCTTCAGATAAATCTAAGATAGCAACCTTAGCTCCGCACTGTGCAATTGCCTTTGCAAAGTCGCTTCCTAAGACACCAGCTCCACCTGTGATGACAACAACCTTGCCATTGAAATCCGGCTTAAATGGTAATTTCATATTAAAAACCTCCTATGGCATTAGCCATTATATGTTGTTGACGAAGTATCTCCGCCACGTCCTGTCCAATTGGTGTGGAAAAACTCTCCACGTGGTTTATCGACTCTTTCATAGGTATGTGCCCCAAAGTAGTCTCTTTGAGCCTGTAAAAGATTTGCTGGCAGATAAGCACAAGTATATCCATCAAAGTAGGATAATGCAGCACTCATTGCAGGTGCAGGAATTGCGTGCATCACAGAGGTTGCAACAACCTTTCTCCAGCTATCTGTCAGTGT
This sequence comes from Acholeplasmataceae bacterium, assembly GCA_030656435.1. GTDB lineage: Bacteria > Bacillota_I > Bacilli_A > Acholeplasmatales > Acholeplasmataceae > Peloplasma. Next base: position 1,299 of record JAUSOA010000065.1, read on the forward strand.
CTTCATTGTATTTTCAAAATATGAGTCAAGTAACATATTTTCAAGATTTGGATTCTTTTCATAAGCATCTTTAATCTTATTTAGGAATTGAGAACGAATGATACATCCTTCTCTCCATATCATAGCAATCGATCCGTAATTCAAATCCCAATGATAAGCCTTCGCTGCTGCAGCCATTAAGTTATACCCTTGGGTATAGCTAATAATCTTTGCTGCATATAATGCTTTTCTAATATCTTCAATAAATGCTTTCTTATCACCAACAAATTGTTCGTTTTTTCTTGGGTAAACCTTGCTTGCTGCAACTCTTTCTTCCTTCATTGAAGAAATAAATCTTGCGTAAACTGCTTCAGTAATTAAAGTCAGTGGTACACCTTCATCCAGTGATGTCGTCGCTGTCCACTTACCAGTGCCTTTTTGTCCTGCGGTGTCTAATATTTTATCGACTAAAGGTGCTCCATCTTTATCCTTGAAGCCAAGTATTTCTGAAGTAATTTGAATTAAATAGCTATCAAGTTCTGTTTGATTCCATGCCTTAAAGACCTCATGCATTTCATCTGCACTCATGCCTAAAAGATCTCTCATTAAATGATAAGCCTCAGTTATTAATTGG
>JAUSOA010000083.1 GCA_030656435.1 Acholeplasmataceae bacterium
ATCGCTTGATCAGTCACTTAGAAATACTTAAAATCCGCCATTTTCCACCAGGATGGATTTCAACTCCCCATACAAAAATACCACCTAGAGCTATCCTCTAAGTGGTTTTCTTTTTATACAGTGTTAATATTTGACCTTTACTTTTAGGTATATGAAGGGGTAAAATAAAACCCGGTTCAGTAACTAGTATTCCCGGGATAAATACTGAGGTGTAATTGTGGTCGAAGTTCCGATAATTGCATTAGTTATTCTTTTCTTAAATACAATAGTTTTGTTTATTATCAACCAAGGACAGAAAAAACTAATTTTTATGCTCAAGAATAAATGCAATGAGACTGAGACAACCAGTAATGATAGCAACAAATAAAAGTGGTGTGAATAGTAGTTTGTGTGGTATCTCACCATATTGACCGAACCATTCGACAATCTGTGATGACATTATTGTCCCAATGAACGAAATCACAAAAATAATGAATATAATACCAGACAAGCTTACTTCACTTTCATTTCTGAAGTTAAATCCAAACAGACCCATATAAAATACCCCCTTAAAAAAGCAAATCCCGGAAATATTAGCGTGTTTATCCAGGGTGACTTCAATAAATGGCGTTGCAGGAGGGATTCGAACCCCCGACCGACGGCTTAGAAGGCCGTTGCTCTATCCAGCTGAGCTACTGCAACGTGAAATAGTCGGCATTGATTATTATAACGCAATCAATGCCGAATGTAAAGTGTTAATTTGTATCAAATTGACTATAATAGAGCTTCGCGTAGAATCCTTCTTGTTTCAGTAGTTCTTCATGGTTGCCTTGTTCTAGGATATTGCCATCATTCATGACGAAAATAACGTCTGCATCCTTAATCGTCGAAAGACGATGTGCAATGACAAAGCTGGTTCTATTTTCCATTAATGCTTCCATCGCATGTTGAATTTGAACCTCTGTTCTCGTATCAACTGATGAGGTTGCTTCATCAAGTATAAGCATTGGGCGATCTGCAAGCATTGCTCTACTGATGGTTAAGAGCTGTCTTTGCCCCTGAGAGATATTGGATCCATTTTCTGCAAGCTGGAATTCATAACCACCTGATAGTGATTCTATAAAGTGATGTGTTTGAGAAAGCCTTGCAGCATTTTCGACATCTTCTTTTGTTTTATCTTGAGATCCATAGGTGATATTTTCATAGACTGAGCCTTCAAATAACCAAGTGTCCTGCAACACCATACCAAATAAACCTCTAACTGTTGCTCTTGACATGTTTCTAATATCAACACCATCAATTTCAATCGAGCCTGATTTAATTTCATAAAAGCGCATCAGCAAATTAACAATTGTCGTTTTCCCTGCACCAGTAGGTCCAACGATAGCTACCTTTTGACCAGGTTTGATTTCAGCACTAAAATTTTTAATAACATCAACATCTGCTGCATAGCCAAAATATACGTTTTTGAATACAACATGACCTTTAATTTTCTTTAGTTCTACTAAGTCTTCTCTTTCTAAAGATTCCTCTGGTTCGCCTAGAAGATTAAAGATACGTTCTGATGCTGCTGCAGTTGACTGTAATACATTTGCGATACTTCCGATTTGCTGCACTGGTTGATTGATCTGTCTTGTATATTGAATAAATGTTTGAATAATCCCGACTTGAATCGCGATGATTGGATTGGTGGTAAGGACTAGGAAAGCACCGACGACAGCAATCGCGATGTATGCGATATTTCCAATAAAGAATTGAACAGGAAACATAATACCTGAGATAAATTGTGATTTAACGGCACTCTTGAATAGTTCCTTATTGATTCTCTCAAATGATTCCTCGGATTTCTTCTGGTAGTTGAAAACCTTAACGACAGTATGGCCGCTATAGATTTCTTCGATATGACCATTCAGCTCGCCAAAGGATTTGGCTTGACTTCTAAAATATCCTTGTGATAATTTTACAAACTTGCTTGCTATCATCAATGCTGCAACTGTTGTGATCAATACAATTCCTGTTAGGATTGGTGATAGAATAAACATCATCACAAATATACCGATAATTAATGTAACCGATCTAAATATTTCAGATACACTTTGAGTGAGTGTCATATTAATTGTTTCAACGTCATTGGTGACACGACCTAAGATATCGCCAAAGCTTTGAGTATCAAAAAATTTTAAGGGCAACCTATTGAGTTTACTCGATAGTTCTCTTCTCATTGAATAGGTTAAATTTTGAGTCATTCCAATTAATAGAAATGCCTGAAAGTAGTTGAAAACAAACGATAGTAAATAGGTTCCTGCGATAAATAATGCTATTTCTCCAATCGATAAATTCAAATTAGGGAAAACTCGAATCAATCCAAAAATAATATTTGTGTTGGTGTCATTAGCTAATTTAAATGCTCTAGCAACCTCTGAGGTGATTAGCCCTAAGAGCCATGGGGATAATACAGAAAGTAGTGAAGCTGTAATCGCCATTAATGCTGCAAATAATATTCTAATTCGGTAGGGCTTTAAATAGGCTCCGAGCTTTTTCATGGTGCCCTTAAAATCCTGAGGTTTTTCTGTATAATTCATACCGCGCATTCCCATCATTGGACGAGGAGCGTCTTTATCTTTATTCTGAACTGGTCTTTGACTCATCTTACATCTCCTCCTTCGATAGCTGTGAGGAGGCAATTTCTTGATAAACCGAGCACGTTTCAAGTAATTCTTGATGTGTTCCCTTACCAACAATTGTTCCATGATCTAATACGATGATTTGATCGGCATGACGTATCGTATTGATTCGTTGTGCAACGATTAATTTGGTTGCTTGAACTTCCTTATCGAGCATCTTTCTAAGCTTTTGATCGGTCTTATAATCGAGTGCTGAAAATGAGTCATCAAAAATATAAATCAATGGGTTTTTTGCGATGGCTCTTGCAATGCTTAAACGCTGGCGTTGTCCACCAGAAACGTTGGTTCCGCCCTGAGAAACATTGTGATCATATTGATCTTCCATTTCTTCAATGAAATCGGATGCTTGAGCGATTTCCGCTGATTTTCTTAACAACTCTTCATCATGTTCATCCTTACCAAATAAGATATTCCCACGAATTGAGCCCCCAAATAAAATACCCTTTTGAGGTACATATCCCATCAGGCTATGTAGGCTGTTTTGAGTCATTTCTTTGATGTCAATTCCATCAATTAAAATATCTCCTTCTGTTCGTTCATAAAAGCGAGGAATCAAATTAATAAGTGTAGATTTACCGGATCCTGTTGAGCCAATAAATGCAGTTGTTTTCCCAGCTTTTGCAGTGAAGGTAATATTCGATAATACGGGTTCTTGCGCATCTGGATACTTGAAGGATACTTGATTGAATACCACTTCACCCTTCATATCTGATGGAAGCTCTACTGGGTCTAAAGGACCATTGATTTCAATTTCCATTTCAAGTACTTCCATAATACGTCTAGCGGATATCGCAGCTCTTGGAACCATAATAAAAATCATGGTTAGAAACATGAACGCCATGATTGCACGCATAGAATACTGCATCAATGCCATCATAGTTCCTGGATCAAATCCATCAATTCCAATAAAATAATTAGAGCCTAAATAAACAATTGCGAGTGAGGTTAGTCCCATGATTAATCCCATGGTTGGCCACATAAAACTCATGACACGGTTTACAAATATATTGAGCTTCATCGATTCATGACTTGCATCATCGATACGCTTTGCTTGATAGCCTTGAGTGTTATAGGCACGTACAACTCTGAGCCCCGATAGGTTTTCTCTTGTCACTAAATTTAGCTTATCGACTAGCTTTTGTACAAGCTGGAATTTTGGTAAAGTAATTGAAAATATAATCGTTAGCATTACAACTAAACTAATGACTGATACAATGAGTAGCATCGATAGGGTAGGGTGCTGTGCGATTGAAAATGCGATTGCACCAATTGCTAAAAATGGTGCTAAAATAATCATTCTAAGCATGGTATTGACGATACCTTGAAGCTGTTGTATGTCATTGGTTGATCGAGTGATTAATGAAGACGTCGTAAAATGATCCATTTCTCTAAGTGAGAATTGCTGAATCTTTTTATAAACCGCCCTTCTTAAATCGAGTGCAAATGACGCTGATATTTTGGATTCAGTATAGCCACTAATAATCGTAATGATGATGCTAATTACTGTAGCACCTAGCATTAATAAAGCGTACTGCCATATTTTTTCGATGTTTGGATCGACGGCATTTTCCCCTAAACCAATCCCTTCATTTACAAGAAGTCCTAAAACCATG
>JAUSOA010000084.1 GCA_030656435.1 Acholeplasmataceae bacterium
CATGGTTTGAAAAATTCGAGTATTTTGATATATTAAAAAAAGCTCTTGATAAGTCAAGCATTGATGTAATTAGAGAATACATACTCAACATTATCAGTGATGATATTAAAAGCAATTACTATAACCTAAAGTCTTCATCAAATTTATTAAAAATATTCTCTTTGATATCACCAATGAAAGTGGTGGAATTTTATGAAACTATAGAGAATTATGAAACCAAACTTTTGCCCTATTTTGAGATTGATATATTATTAGGTGAAGAGAAATATAACCACAATTTGTTACTAATTTTGCTTATACTAGAGAAAATGAAGTTCTTAAATAAAGAGTCAATAGTAAATAGTCTTGAGGTTTTAACATACATATCACAAAATTTATCATATGAACACGATTTTGATCTTGCTTTGATAGACTTCTACACAAATTATGATCCCAAATTCAGTTTAGTATATGCTCTAGTTTTAGATGTCTTTGATGAAAGAATAAAAAATATACAGGAATTAATAGATAAAAGAAAAATTAACGAGTCACAAGATTTTTTCTTGAAGAAGTTTTTCTCATCTGCCAATGAACTATATCCAATGCCTGTTTATTATCACTTTAATAATTATGTTACAACATATCTGAAGATTGTAGGTTTGCAACAGTTTGAAAATTTTAATGGGATTGAGATTCCCTTAGAAAAATCTAGCAGAACAAGCGAGTTTCAAAAGATAATGAATCAGGATTTAGTCGGTTGGAGGAAAATCCCATCAGTTAATAATGTAAACACTATAGTTATGAATGAATTATACTTTTTCATACAAGAATTATTTTCTAATTATCCCTTTGAATTATTGAGTCTAGATTATGATGCAGTTAAAAAGACTCTATTATTCAAAATGGTTGATAAAATAAATGAAAACAAACTACATTTCATACCGTTTAAATTGGCTGAATCAATAGTCGAGCTCCGAAAATATTCATACAAACTTGCAGACAGGATCGAAAATAAATCTGAACACTATGTTTCAAAAGTATTGTATCCTGATACTCTTGTATTATTTGAAGATGTATTACGCTACTATGACTTTGATTCATATCACATTAACAATGATTCATCATCAACTGTGAGTATTAGTCATAAAAATATACAGATTAAAGATAAGAATTATCACGATAACGAGGAAACAGAAGTCATAATTATGGTTAAATCAAATGTGAATAAGGATGTAATTAAAGTAACATTTGATGACTACTTAAGTACTACTTATAATAAACGCAAAAAAACTTAGAGATAAATTTTAGATAAAAACGATCTTCCATTTAATATTCTTGATTTTTTTTGTTCTTGCAATGCAAATACTTTCAAGTAACGGTTTCATCTCCGTTACTTTTTTTAATGTATCAGCATCAAACTTTTTACCACTTGCATTGATAACAGCTATATAGTTTTCTGGATTTACAACAACCATCACATCAAATATCTCTTTGATTGCATTGATAGGCAAATCAACCATTGGTAGTTCAATAGATTCAATCGACTTTTTAATTCGTTTAATGTGATTCATCTGATCTTTAATTGGCAGTGTTTCATCCTCAAGTCTTACGTAATCCATACTCAGTTTAATAATCGATTCTTCAAGTTCACCAAGCAATGCTAATTCAGCTTTTTCAAGGTGATCGTTTTTGATCAAAGTGAAATATTCATTCTTATATTTTCTAATCTCTTCACCTAAGACACTTAATTTCTTATTCATTGGCTTAACATTTAAAAGGCTATTTACATGCTTGTCAAACTTTGACTCTAACTCGCTAAAATTGCGCGCTAAGGCGATAGTTGCTTTTCTAAGGACATGAGTTGCATTTCTACTATAAATGCGCGGAGAACCGGGTTTTCTAGCGTTATCGTTTTCTAGTAAATCATACTTAGGGTTATCTTTATGTTTAGATTTAACATATAGATATTTTTCATGCATAAGTGAATAAACAAAGCGGTTCATCTCGTTCTTAGTATTCTTTTCATGAGGATGATTAATCTTGGTACCGCCTAATAACTCTTGAACCTGATTAAAAACATTTATATCGATAATAGGTTCATGATGATTCTTAATAATGTATTTTGGTTTCTCACCATCATTTTTAAATGTGACTTTCTCATTGTTTAACTTTCCTCTATAGGTTTTACCCCAGACTACTTGTCCGGTATACTTGATATCTTTTAATATGCCTAATATTTGAGAGTTTTGAGTAAAGTTATAACCATTAATGGTTTTCAAACCAGTAGTTGAGACATAATCAAATATATCGCTATTTGAAGACCCATCAAGTTTCATCTGAAATATCTTTCTAATGATAAGTGCTTCATTTTCATTGATAATGAACTTTTTATCTTTGGTGAGTGTGTATCCTATGCACTTATGGAGTGATACTTTGCCTTTTTGGGCTTGTTTTTGAAAACTCCAACTGATGTTTTGTGACATCGAGTCTGATTCCTGCTCTGCCATACTTGCCATCATGGTAAATAACATATCAATCGCAGGATCAAGACTTGATATCCCTTCTTTTTCAAAGTAGAACTCAACACCCAGTTTTCTTGTCTCTTTAATGATGGTTAATGCATCAATGGTATTTCTAGCAAATCTCGATAGTGATTTAACTAAGACTAAATCAATATGACCTGCATATATCTTTTTTAATAGATCTTGTAGTCCATCTCTAGACTTCATGGAAGTACCAGATTTTCCATGGTCTGCATAGATGCCTGCAAATATATATTCAGGATTAAAGATGATTTCTTTAGCGTAATGTCTAATCTGTAACGCCAAGGAAGAAGATTGCATTTCAAGTTTAGTGGATACTCTTGCATAAGCAGCAACCCTTTTTAATGTTTTATAGTTGTTATTGTACTGATTGGATTGTATGACTTTAATTTCTTTCATATATAATGACCTCGTAGTATAGATTTTCTTTCGTAGTTAAATCAAAATAAGTGCCTTTTAAAATAGTAGGGAGTTTATTAATAGTATCAATTTCTTTGTGTAAGTCATCGATGATTGAAAATGTATCATCGATGACATATCTCACATGATTTTTACCCATCATCAGAATGAGACCGAAGAAGCTTTTAATAATGCTTAAGTCTTGATAGTTCGTATCGATAAAAGCTTTAAGTGCGTAGAACCTTCTACGCATTAAATGCTCTTTTGTAATCTTTTGTTTTAAATCTTCTATGTGAACTTTCGTTTCTTCATAATCCATGTTTAAACGCTTATATTCTCTGTTATATTCACTATCTGTCATCGTTGAATGAAGTCTTTGTTTAGGCAGTGCCTTAAGGGCATTCGCAATCATCCTGCTTTCTTGTCTTAGAGCTTTTAAAGGTTCATGTGAATTGGTTTTCTCTAGAATGTGCTCCATATAACTTATGATGTCTTCTTGCATCCGATCTGTTTTAGTAAGTGCTTCAATCACGTGAAGTGTGCCTCGTTCTAAAAGCGGTTCATGAATCGATGGGTTATCACAGTTATGTGGATTGTTAATTTCGGTATGGCATTTGAGCATTCTCTTTTTATATGTGGTTCCTGTGTTATGCATCTTAGAGCGATACATCCTTTTACACCTAGAACAATAAACTAATCCTTTGATTGGTTTTTGAGCTAAGTGTTTGAAGCGTTCCATATTGTTTTCTAGTAGGACTATTTCTCTAGCATGAAGCATCGTTTGAACAATGTCAAAAGTTTCTCGATCAATGATGGGTTCATGTGCATCTTTGATATAGTATTTTGTGGCGTGTCCATCATTATCAATCGTTTTATGGCTTAAATAATCGAGTGTAACGGTCTTTTGTAGCATTAAGTCACCAACATACTTTTCATTCTTTAAAATCTCTTTAACGGTATCGGCATACCAGGTGACATTGCCTCTACCGTTGACGATTTTATTTTCGATTAAGTGATTAGCTAAGGCGTTTGTGTTCATTCCTCTTAAATAACAATCAAAGATGTATCTAACAGTTTTAGCCTGTTCTTCATTGATGACTAAGTTTCCTTTGTCATCTTTATCAAAGCCTAAGAACCATTTAGTTGTCATCAAGAGCTTTCCATTTTGGAATCTCTTTTGAACCCCCCATTTCGTGTTTTCACTAATCGATCTCGATTCTTCTTGAGCCATCGATGACATGATGGTTAAAATGAAGTCTATCTTTGGGTCAGAAGAAGATATCGATTCTTTTTCAAAATAGATCTCAACACCGAGTGTTCTTAACTCTTTAATGACAGTTAAGATATCTATCGTGTTTCTTGAAAATCTTGATATAGATTTCGTTAAGATTAAATCGATATGTCCATTTTTAGCAGCTTCAATCATTTGCAGGAAGCCTGGACGTTTCTTCATATCAGTTCCTGTTATGCCTTCATCACAAAACATTCCTGCAAAATCCCATTCATCATTCTTTTGAATGCGTGTGGTAAATTCTTCAATTTGATTTTGATAAGAGTGTAACTGGTCTGTTTCATCTGTTGATACACGTGCGTAAGCTGCAACACGTTTCTTTCTGATGATTTGATCAGTTTCACTATTTTTAAACTTTGGTTTTGGTTCAATAATTTCTACATAAGCATGCATGGTGAAAATCTCCTTTTTATTAAATAATCATTTTGTTATATGACATATTACCTAGTAATGCACCTTATAGCAAGCATTAACTAAGACTTAGGGTTAAGGGGCAATATATAAAGAAAAAAAACGAGACAAGCTCCTCAATATAGAGGAGAGACATGTCTCGTTTTTAGATCTTCACCGGTTATTAGTATAACCTATTTTCTTTTCTTTGGAAATACTCCAGGGATGGTATTTCGTGCTTTATTGTAAAGAAATTGTTCAAAGATAATTTTAATGACGACACCATCAATAGCGTCTAAGAAATTTCTATAGGACATATGTCTAATATGCTTTCCAT
>JAUSOA010000096.1 GCA_030656435.1 Acholeplasmataceae bacterium
TCATTTTTAGCGATGAAATGGCCAGGATTATCAGCTGATGTAGCAGCACCTTGGAATACATAAACGTGAGTTGTTTGATTTTCCACGATTGCGCTAGCATCAATATTGACATCACCTGTTAACTTTTCATCCCAGTTAGGACCAGTAGTACCAATCCAGTTAACAGCGATAAAGCCAACGCTTGTACCTACAGCGACATCATTAAATTCAAAATAAGCACCGAAATCATCTACGCCGCTCTTCAGTTTACCAACGGCTGTACTTCCCCAAGCATGAGAGCCTAGGTCATCGTAGTTACCATCCCAAGCTTTGAAATGGACTACTAAATTCCCTGTACCAGCAGCATATGATCTTGTTCCGAAGAACACGAATGCTGTAGCCAAAAGAATTAAAGCTAAAAACACTTTCTTCATTTTTTTCCTCCTATTTGTTTAAAGAATGCTAAACCATCCTTGACAACTAAATCATATCATATAAATATGAGAAATGTAAACGCTTTACAGATTACTACAATGTGCAACCGTTTTCCTTTTGAAATCGCTATCATATATGGGGATTATTCTAGGCATTGCGTGTTATATTGTTTATGAGGGAGGTTATTTGAAAATGAAAAAAATAATCGCAATTTTATTATTAGTCCTTTCCATATTCTCGTTAGGACTGACAACAGTGGCAAACCAGTTGCCAACATCACTCGTTATTCATTATTTTAGATACGATGATACTTATACGAATTTTAATATGTGGGTTTGGGAACATGAACCGACTGCAAGAGGTGGAATTCAGCATAATTTTGATCCACTTGTTAAAGATGCTAAGGGTGTTCATTACACAATTAATTTAGCTCTAGATTATCCAACAGCAACAACTCTTGGTATCATTATTAAACAAGGTGGCTGGGATGGATACCGTGAAATTGGTGGAGATAGATTCATTGACTTAAGCAAGGTTGAAGTCGTTGATGGTGTTGGTCATGCTTATTTTGTTGAACAAGATATTCGCATTGGCTTATCTGCAGTTGATTTAGCAGCGAATATTCCTGATTACCGGGAAAAGATATTGATTGCTGCATTTGATACTTCTCAGCGCATATCTGCTAAGCTCACGCACATACCTAATAGTTTTGAAGTTTTTGAAAATGGTGTGAGTATCCTTTCAAGCACAACAGCACCAACTTCTAAGAACTTATTGATTACCATTCCAAATGTCAATATTTCTAAGACTTATACCGTAAAGGTCTTCTTCAATGAAGGTAGAACATCAGAAGCGATTGTATCACTTCAAAATTTATTTGATACTGCAGCCTTCGAAAACCTTTATACCTATGAAGGCAATTTAGGTGTTAGCTTTGAGGGTGAATTTACAGTATTTAGATTATGGGCACCACTTTCTTCAGAGGTCTCCTTAAATCTATACAACCAAGGACATCCAAATTTCAACAATCAAGGATCACCTAGTAATGAATTGACCCCTTATCGCACAGAGGATTTATATAAGATTGAAAACGGTGCATGGGAAGTTAAATTAACAGGAAATATAGATTCCAAATATTACACTTTTAGCGTAACTAATAATGGAATCACGCACGAGGTAACTGATCCATATGCCTATTCAACAGGGGCAAATGGTCTACGTGGTATGGTTGTTAATTTTGCACAAACCAATCCAACCGGTTGGAAATACAACGATCGTCCAAACACGATCACTAACTTAACTGACTATATCGTTTATGAGCTTCATGTTAGAGATTTGACGACACACAGTTCATGGAATGGTAATAATAACTACCGTGGAAAGTTCTTAGGACTTACTCAGGGCGGTACTACCTATACCGGTAATAATGTTACAGTAACTACTGGCCTCGATCACATTGATGAGTTAGGTGTCAATGCAGTTCAACTACTTCCTATCTTCGACTTTGGTTATGTCGATGAAGTTCAGGTTGCTAATAATCCGAATTACACAAATCTTTTCAATTGGGGCTATATGCCTTATCACTTCAATACGCTTGAGGGTTCATTTGCAACCAATCCATTCGATGGTGCGGTTAGAATCAATGAATTTAAACAAGTTGTTCAAGCATTCCACGATAGAGACATTCGAGTGATTATGGATGTGGTTTATAATCACACAGGGGAATCTCAAACCTCTAATTTCCATAAAATTGTACCTGGTTATTATCATAGAATGACACCTGAAGGTGGTTTCTATAACGGATCAGGCACTGGCAATGAAACAGCATCTGAACGCTCTATGATGAGAAACTTTATGCTCGATTCGATTGAATTTTGGGCAACTGAATATAATCTTTCAGGATTCAGATTTGACTTAATGGCTCTTCATGATTATGAAACCATGAATTTAATTCAAGAATTGCTAGAAAATATTGATCCAACCATCGTTGTCTACGGTGAACCATGGATTGGTGGAACCTCACCTCTTCCAAGCTCTGCTGGTGCAGGTAAAGAAAATATTAAAAACATGAATCTTGTGGGTGCATTTAATGATTACACAAGAGATGCGATTAAGGGTTCTGTATTCCAAGCTAGCGAAAAGGGTTGGGTTCAAGGAAATGCAACCAAATATAATTTCCAAGGACTTATGTATGGAATCGTTGGAGGGATTGAGTATCCAGGCATCACTGAAATGAATGAATGGCATTTAAATCCAAATCAAACGATTAACTATGTAACAGCGCACGATAATAATACTTTATACGATAAATTAAGACTTACTGGTATCTCAATTGCAAATACGAAGGCATTACAAATACAGTCAAATGCAATTATTCTAACCTCTCAAGGAATTCCATTCTTACATGCAGGTGTTGAAATGATGAGGTCGAAACCACTTCCGACTGGAGGTTATGATCACAACTCATATGAATCACCTGATTCAGTCAATCAACTCCGGTGGGATCGTAAAGCATTATATGTGGATGTCTTTGAGTATTATAAGGCTTTAATTCAAATTCGATTGACCTATAACCACTTTAGAATGAACAGTGCAACAGAAATTCTTGCAAGACTTGAGTTTTTGAATGCGAACTCAGGAAATCAAGCGATTGCATATCGCATCGATGGAAAAGTCGGTGAACCAGAAATTATTGTACTTCATAGTGGAAATCCTGTTGGAGGATTAGCATCAGTTAATCTAACTCCAGGTAAAAGCTATAAGATGTTAACCTATGTCAATCAAACTGATTTAAAAGGTATTGAGATTGTCACTGGTACACTTTACGCTCCTGCGAATGTTTCAATCATTTTAGTTGAAGTAATGAATGATTCGATTGAGATTAAAGAATCTACTGTTTTTATCGAAAAGGGTGAAGCATTCAATCCAGCATCAAATGTTACAGTCAATAATTCATCTGCTCAAGTTTTCTATTCAAGCTATCATGATATCAACCGTTCTGGACGTTACACAATAACAGTTGCGGTAAGAGAATCTTATGGTGAAGTTAAACACTACTACTATACGCTTTATGTAGGTGGAAATATGTTTGATGTCACTTTGGATAACACAAGGATTGGAGGTTAAGTTCATGAGAAAAATAACGATATTACTTTTTATATTCACACTTCTTTTAGGACTTATTTCCTGTAAACCAGCAGTTCCTACCGTTCTTGAACCTGAAGATATTACTGTTCAAGTCTTTAGTGAAACTGTTGTAGGACAGGTGATCAGTGTTCATGTCGTATTAGGCGTTGAACTTAGCACTTTAGATGAACTACTAGAAATTACATTATCGATTGCGAGTCAGACGTATGAAAAGCATTTTGAAATGATTGATGGACGTCAGTTTACATTAAGAGTTTATCTTTATGCAAGTGAGGCTCATTTCACAGCAAATAACAATACTTATGGCTATCACAACTTTAACATCAATCAAACCTTAGAAAATCCAGGATTGTCTTTAGGTACAAACGCACTCAAATTAGCATAAAAAAAAGACGCAATCAGCGCCTTATGAAGGGAACCTCGGTTCTCTTCTTTTTTTATGCAAAAGTTTTTTTACCATAAAGGAGCATTGTAAGCATCACCGTTAACCCCATTCCAAGCTGGAAAAACACCGGAGAAAATGCTGGTTCAATGAGTCCTACAATAAAGCTTAAAAGTGCAGGTAACCCCATAATGAGTACTAAAAATTTAATGGACTCTTTGTATGTAAAGAATGTTGAATATCCAAATCTAAAAAGCTGTAAAACTAAAGATAACAAAAGTATGAAAAATGCGTTTAATCCAAATGAGATGATGGTATTGACTAAAACGGTGTAAAAAATGATATATGGACCGAAGGTTTGTTCAATCGATGTTCCAAATGCGATATAGGCATTTGCCTTTTCGCTTCCTTCCATCAAATTGATGGATCTAAAATTGACGTTATCATTAAATCCTTTATAGTCATAGCCAGTCATTGATGCATTTTCACCATT
>JAUSOA010000088.1 GCA_030656435.1 Acholeplasmataceae bacterium
GCCTTCTGTTTGTCTGGATTGGTTATAGTTAATTGTCTCTAGTAAGCCATGAACTAAGCTTTGTCTAAGTGTCTTCTTATCCTCGGATAATGGCATTAAGATCGACACAGCTTCACCCATTTGATTATAGCGGTAAACCTCATTAGGTGCTAATAAGGAATAGGTAATGACTTCATTTAAGCCTAAATTTGCAAGATGATGACGTAGTGCTCTTAATCTTTTTTGTTTGAAGGTAAGCTTTCCTGGAAGTGGTTTATCGATTGCCTTCATCGGTATACGGTCTAGGCCATAAATTCTGGCGATTTCTTCTAAGAAATCTGCATCAATTAAGAGATCTCTGCGATAGCTTGGTGCGGTAATTTCATAGGTGTTATCCGTGATTTGGTAGGTATAGTTATAAGCATCAAAATAGGAGATGAGTTCCTTTTCTGGAATGACGACACCAAGAGATTCATTGAAATAGTTTTTATCAAATGATAGTGTAGGATTTTTTGTTTCTACATAAACACTCGAAGAAACCCCTTTAGAAACCTTAGCATTCGCAAGCTCGATTAAAAGCTCAGTTGCGCGCTCAAGACCTAAATAGACTCTTTCTTCATCGATTCCTCTTTCAAAACGAATCGATGAGTCACTCTTAAGCCCTAGTCGTTTGCTAGTCTTTAAAATATGCTTTGGATCAAAGTATGCTGCTTCTAATACAACCGATTTAGTCTCATCATCAATCATGGTATTCAGTAACCCCATGACACCACCGATAGCAATCGGATCTTTACCATTGGTAATGACGACGTCTTCTTTGGTTAATACTCTTTCGATTTCATCTAAAGAGATAACCTTTTCTCCATCTTTAGCATTTCTAATAACGATTTTATCAGATCCAATCTTTTTATAGTCAAACATATGCAAAGGTGTACCATATTCAATTAATACATAGTTTGAAATATCGACGATATTATTGATTGGCTTGATATCAGATGCAATCAATGCACTCTTTAGCCACCAAGGAGAATCCTTGACTATAAGATTCTCAAAATGACGTGCATAATATCTTCCACATCCTTTTGTCTTGATATCAACTGAAATTGGATTGATTTGACTTGATTCCTTTATTTTAATTTGGGGAATGGTTACATTTTGGCCAGTCATTGATGCGATATCATAGGCAAAGCCTAAATGTGACATTAAATCCGCACGGTTAGGCGTTAGCCCTAAGGTCATCTTCCAACCATCTAAGGCAAGTGCCTTTAATCCTGATGACCCAATTTCTCTAGGTCCATCGAAATGGTAGATACCTTCCTTAAATTCAATCGGTGCATTTTTATCATCGATATCAAGCTCACGTAGTGAACAAATCATTCCATTGGATGCTTGACCACGAATGACAGAGCTTTTAATCTTAAAATCTCCTGGAAGCACTGAACCCACTTGTGCGACAACGACGTATTGTCCGCTTGCTACATTAGATGCTCCACAAACAATTTGCTCGACTCGGTTGCCTAAGTCAACGGTAGTGACATGAAGATGATCTGAATTTGGATGATCAACACATGTTAAAACATGACCTATCACTAAATCAGTTGAAGTATTCAGTGGACCAAATTCATCCACTTCAATAATTTTTTGGTTGGTTATTTCTAAAATGTTTTCTGGTATTTGAATCCATTTTTTGAGCATACTTTCTAGTATAATCATCGGTTGACCCCCTTGAATTGACCTAAGAATCTTAAGTCATTTGTATAGAAATGACGAATATCGTCAATATTGTATTTAAGAATTGCGATACGTTCGACACCAATTCCAAATGCGAAGCCTTGGAACTTTTTAGGATCATACCCACCCATTTTCAATACATTGGGGTGAACTCTACCTGCACCAAGTATTTCGATATAGCCTAATGTGCCATCCTTTTTTTTATAGGATACATCAACTTCTACCGATGGCTCAGTAAATGGGAAATAAGAGGGACGTAACCGAATAATTCTATCCTCGCCAAATAAATGTCTGACCATCTTTAAAAGTGCATCTTTTAGGTTTGCGAATGTGATATGTTCATCAACAACTAAACCTTCGATTTGTGTGAACTGATGACTGTGTGTAGGATCATCATCATCTCTTCGATAAACCTTACCTGGACATATGATTCTTAAGGGTTTACCCTTCTTTTCAAGCATCGTTCTTGCTTGAACAGGTGAGGTATGTGTTCTAAGTAATGTATTTTCATCCGTATAAAAGGAATCCTGCATACCTCTTGCAGGATGATCCTTTGCAAGGTTCATCATTTCAAAGTTATAATGATCGTTTTCTAATTCAGGTCCTTCAGCAACCTCATAGCCTATGCCAACAAAAAGATCTTCTAAATCTTCAATTACTTGATGGAGTGGGTGAATGCTACCTTGATAAAATTGATACCCTGGTAGTGTGACATCAATTTTTTCACTCGCAAGTATTTTTAACAATTCAATATTTTCTAACTCTGTCTTTTTGAGATAAAGTGCGTTTTCTATTTCAGCCTTTGCTAGATTCACCTCTGCACCAAATAGAGGTCTTTCCTCTACTGATAAATCTCTAAGCTTTCCCATCATTAAAGATATTGAGCCTTTTTTGCTTAAATATTTAACGCGAACCTCTTCGACTGCAGTCAAGGTTTCTGCTGCCTGAATTTCTAATAAAGCTTCTTTTTTTAGTTCAATCAGTTCATTAATCATTTTTTCTCTCCTTTAATAAAAAATAAAAGTCCTTAACAAATGCTAAGGACGTAAATTTACGCGGTACCACCTTAGTTCTAGATTATATCTAGCCCTCAAAACCCTTAACGCGGGTAAATCGGATGTGATTAGCATCTCTTTGGGATGAATTCGTTAAAGTGCCTGGCATAGATTTCACCGTCCTATGCTCTCTAAACAGATATAACTTTAAGTACTATTTCCCATCAACGATTTGATATTAGATTGTTTTTTTTTAGTTTCTATTTCCAAAAATAATAACAAGTAATCTTAAAAGCTCCATATAAATCCATACGATAGTGACCATCAAGCCGATTGCTACGACCCATTCATAGGTTTTATCTGCTCCACTTTCAACAAGCATTTCTGCACGGTCAAAGTCAAGTGTTAACATGAGTGCTCCGAAAATGATAAAGATTGCACTGATACCAATTAACATTGGGTTACTAAACTCAATTGCAACTCCAGCAAGACTCATAATAAAGCCGATTACGATGAATAATAAAAATCCTAAGAGAACACCATACATCACTTTTCTAAATCTTGGAGTCACTCTAATGGTTCGACTTGAATACAGAAATAGCATGACAGTAAAGATTGCAGCAGTTGCAACTACAGCTGCAAGTGCGACACCTGGTGCCATTGAATCAAATATAACGGTGACTAATCCTAAGACAACACCCTCAGCAAGTGCATATAGAATCGCAAATGGCATCGCAATTCTAGGAATAAACGATGCAATAATTACACAAAATAATGCAATAAAAATAGATGCGATAAATAGTGGATATAATTGCTCAATTGGAAGATAGGCTAATGCTAAATAGCCACTTAAAACTGCAGTCAGTAATAAACCGCCAGTCTTAACTATTATCCCGCGATACGAAGCAGTTTCTACGCCTATATAGGCTTCGCTTCTTT
>JAUSOA010000111.1 GCA_030656435.1 Acholeplasmataceae bacterium
AGTCAATGACTCTTCTGAAAAGCTCTGTATGAAAAGAGAGCTTTTCATTCGAATCATCAATTATCTTTTAGATAGCCACAACATAAAATACTGAAGGTTAAAAAGTTTTTAGTGAATGGCTTTTAATAAACAAACTAATTATTAATATCGTTTGAATCTAATGAAACGGCAGTTTGTGCAAATATTTTACCGTTATATGTTGCGTTAGTTCCAAGATCAACACTGGTCATACCAAGTATTGTTCCTTCAAAATGTGAGCCTACGCCAATTGATACTGCTGCTGCAACTTGCCATACGATGTTAGAAGCGACTGCTCCACCTGATAACATGACTTTCGCACCAGGTGCTTGAGTTAATGTTCCAGCAATCTGGAAGATCCAAATATCGGTTTCACTACCTGCAAGTGTTACATCTGTATTAATAAGCAGACCTGAACTCCAATAATATACGCCTGGAACAAGTGTTTGACCACTAATATCTCCAGCATGAAGTTCTGTAAAGTCTGGTGCTCTGCCTGCTGCATCTGTATAAGCAGTTTCCATATCACTAATTGCTGTTGATAGATATGAAGGTGTTGGTGCTGTAAAATCTGCTGCATAAATCATACCTGTAACAAGTGCAGATGTTGCAAATGTATTAGAAGCATCATTAATTAAGTCAAAGCCTGTAATGTATGATGCTGGTCCAGGACTTACGCCTAAATTACCAACGATATATGAGCCAGCTGTTGTAGAAATACCTGTCTTACTTAAGATTGTAAAATCTCCAGCAGATAACAATTCTACACCACCACTAACAATCACTTCTTCTTGATTACTTATTGTAATTTCTAAAGAACCGAAAATAAGTGGATCAGAATCTAATGTTGCTTTAACAAGCACTGTTCCATCGGCTACTGCAGTTAATAATCCTGTTTCACTAATAGTTGCTGCTCCAGAAACATTTTCTACTGTCCATGTATATAATTGATCATCTGCATTCAGTGGTAAAACTAGTGCATTCATTTGTAGTGTGCCACCCAATACATCGATGATGACTACATCACCATCAGCAGATACAGTAATCGATTCTACTAAAACTTCTTGATTACTAATTGTGATTTCTAATGTTCCGTAAATCAATGGATTTTCGACTGAAGTTGCCTTAACAAGGACAGTTCCATTTTCTAAAGCTGTTAATAATCCTGCTTCGCTAATTGAAGCTTGACCAGTGATACCTTCTACGCTCCAAATGACTAATTTATTATCAGCATCAGCAGGTAAAACGTTCGCATTTAACTGTAATGTACCACCGAAGGTTTCGATAACGATAACTTCACCCACAGTAGAAACTGTAACAGATTCTACTAGAACTTCTTGATTACTAATTGTGATTTCTAATGAACCAAGAATTGCTGAATTTTCGACTGAAGTTGCTTTCACAAGGACAGTTCCATTTTCTAAAGCTGTTAATAATCCTGTTTCGCTAATTGAAGCTAGTCCAGTAATGCTTTCTACGCTCCAAATGACTAACTTATTGTCAGCATCAGCAGGTAGGACATTCGCAGAGAGCTGCAATGTGCCACCAAAAGTATCAATAACGATAACGTCCCCTGCAGCTGAAACTGTAATTGATTCTACTAGAACTTCTTGATTGCTAATTGTGATTTCTAATGTACCAAAAATTAATGGATTTTCGACTGAAGTTGCCTTGACAAGGACAGTTCCATTTTCTAAGGCTGTTAATAATCCTGTTGAACTAATTGTAGCTTCACCAGAAACATTTTCTACACTCCAAATGACTGCTTTATTATCAGCATCAGCAGGTAAGACATTTGCATTTAACTGCAATGTGCCACCAAATGTATCGATTGTTGTTACGTTTCCTGCAGAAACTGTAACTGATTCTACTAGAACTTCTTGATTACTAATAGTGATCACCATTGTATCAAACAATAGTGGGTTTAATGCAACGCTAACTTTAACAGTAACCGTTCCATTTTCTAAGGCTGTTAATAGTCCTAGTGAACTAATAGAAGCTTGACCTGTACCACTTTCTACACTATAAAGCACTGATTTGTCATCGGCATTTAGAGGTAAGACAACAGCTGAAAACTGCAATGTACCACCAAATGTATTAATAACTAAAGCATCTCCTGCAGATGATAATTCTACAGATGTTGCGAGTACTTCTTGATTGCTAATTGTAATGACTTTTGTACCGAATACTAAAGGATCAGTTGTTGCAGTTGCTTTCACTGTGACTGTTCCATTTTCTAGTGCAGTAAGAAGTCCTGTTGAACTAATTGTAGCTTCTCCAGTACCATTGATTACACTCCAAATGACTGACTTATCATCAGTATTCGCTGGGATGACATTGACAGAAAACTGTAATGTACCACCAAATGTATTAATAACTGTTGCATCACCTGCAGATAGAACTCCAATCCATGTAGCAAGAACTTCTTGCTTACTAATTGTAATTACCTTTGAACCAAAGACTAAAGGATTAGTGACTGAAGTGGCTCTAACGGTAACAGTTCCATTTTCTTGGGCTGTTAATAATCCACTTGCATTAATGGTAGCTTCACCTGTTCCTTTAATAACGCTCCATACAACGGCTTTATTATCAGTATCAGCAGGTAAAACAACGACTGAAAACTGTAAAGTACCACCAAATGTATCGATAATTGCTACGTTTCCTGCAGAATTAACTTCTATAGATGTAGCGTATACGTCTTGATTACTAATTGTAATCGTGCGCGTTCCTTGAATATTAGGTTGATTCACAGAGGTTGCTTTCACAACAACTGTACCGTTTTCTAAGGCTGTTAATAATCCTGTTGAACTAATTGTAGCTTCACCAGAAACATTTTCAACTGACCAGATAATTGATTGGTCTTCTGCGTTGACTGGTAGGATAGTTGCTAGCATTTGAAGTGTTCCACCAAATGTTGAAATGGT
>JAUSOA010000119.1 GCA_030656435.1 Acholeplasmataceae bacterium
GTTGCTTCATCCCATTCCCAAAGCTCATCAAATTTAAGATTTCTGATTACGATATTATTAGCACGTTTAATTGTAAATGCTGCATGCTTGATTGTATGACCACTTTCTGAGAATATGACAAGACCTTCATGGTATTTACTATTGGATCCATCTCGGTCTTGAATGACAATTTTACCAACACCTGTTTGCTTCAAAATCGGATGCATTTTTGGAGTTGCATGAGATTCTAGATTTCGAATGACTCCATATTGATTTGTCATTTCTAAATAACCTAAATTTAAATTTGCGCGAATTTCAATAATTCTTGCTGCAGTCGTGCCTTGAGAAGTGCTATTTTCAGCGTTGATAGCATTCATAAATTCAATTTCGTTATTTGCAACATAATATCCTGGCTGTCCTTCAACCAAGTTCGGAATAGAAACATGTCCTAAGGCAAATCCTGTTAATTGATAATCTTTTTCATCGAAAAAAACTGCTGCTTGTTGTGATTTGACAAGAACTTCTATTTCCTTTACCATGGTATATCCCGCTTTTGATATAGTCGCAGTTAGGCTTACATGAATATCATCTGTTTCATCTCTTGTGACTAAACCTGTATTAGAAATAATAGCGGTATTTGATGACTGCCAAGTAATCGATACATTAGAAATACTTAAAGGTAGTGAAATATTAGAACGGATATCATTAGCAAATGGAATTGCTAACGAATTATAAATATCATTGACTAAAGTTTCATAGTCAATTGCTTCTTCTGGATCAAATGATGATTTCCCGTTTTCGGTTTCACTGCTGGATTCAATCAGTAGATTTTTTAAATAAGTTGTTGGATCTGTTGATGGTGCGTTACTATGACCAACAATGCGTATTCTTATTTGTGTGATGTCAAGATCACTAGCGAAGCCAACACCACCTGCTGGAGTGATTTCAAATAAATTCTCATTCACTCTAATAAAATACTTATAGGTGTTGTATTCTGTATCAAAAATAACAATTGCTTGATGATATAGATTTGGGGTCACACTCACTATGGAAGCATTAACTGCTGTTTCAGAGCCATCTTGGTTACGATATGTATATCTATTTGCTCGATTTGCTCCTACTGTAAATATTCTAGTTGTATTATGAATCATCTCGATGGTGAAGGAGGCTCCTCCAATACCTTGCATGAAATCAAACACCAAGACATATCTACCATCAGCAAGTGAAGATAAATGCTGTTCATATGTTGCTTCTGTTGCTAATTCGGTAAGCTTTAAGGTTTGTGTACTCTCGATGATTGCGCTACCTGGTTTTACTTCATTCCAAGGGGTTGCACCTAGATGTGTTCCTATTGCATAACTGAAATTCTCCTCGAAAATAAGTTCGCCCATCAGTACGTATTTTGCATATAAAGTGATAGAGGACTCTAAATATTCTTGGTTAAATAATAATGTAAGCTCGCTATCTAAATACCAATTTGAGAATCTATAAAGATCTTTTGTTGGTTTAGGAAGCTGAGTTATTTTTTGATTTTCATAAAATTGAATTGGTGAAACAAGTGATCCCTCATTGCTTTCAAAGGTTATACTGAAAACCTGTGCATCAATAAATTTTGCTTCTATGACTAAATTTTCGGTAATCGGAGTGGTAAAGTCAAACTCATTGAGACCGACAAACCATCCTTCAAAGATTTTACCGAATTCATTTGGATCTTGTGGTTTTACTACAAAGCCGTTTTCAACGATGATTTGAGTATTACCCCCGATAGTGACTGTATAAGTTGGAAGTGCTTCCCATTTTGCGAAAAGAGTTAGCGGTTTATCCACAACAGTATTAAACAAATAAATTGTGTTCATCAATTCATCTGTATAC
>JAUSOA010000124.1 GCA_030656435.1 Acholeplasmataceae bacterium
ATAGAAAAATAACTCGAAAAATCAAAAATAAAAAGCCGATTCTGAATTTCAGTTATGTACTGAAGTTTCAAAACTAGCTTTTATCAACAGTCTGAAAAGACTGAATGTCTTTTTTTTATTTTTGTTTCATTTTATTTTCATTTTCTAGTACAATTAAAATATAGATTTCAAATAAGGAGAACACATGGACCCTCAAGAAAAATTTAGAATCAAATTGATTTACTTTGCCTTAGCCTATAGTACTATATTTTTCTATCTTTTAATTATATCAATATTATTGTACTCACTAGATACAGAAGTTAGCTCTCAAATTATCTTGTCAGCTTTTCTTGTGCCTGCCGCATTTAGTGTTTTATTTTCGACAATTATTATTAAGAAAAACCTTGAAACAACAATGAATTTGACTCGAGGGCTTATATTGCTTTCTATTGCACATCTACCAGCATTGTTAGGTTTAGCAACTGCATTTATTTTAATTGATTTATAATAATTAATTGTTTGTGTTATTGTGTTATAATTTTTTTTGAGGATGTGAGCAAATGATAGTACTTGTTGGGGCTAGCGCGAGTGGAAAAACTGAGCTTGCAAAGCTGTTATATCAAAATTATAATTATCATAAATGTGTTACTACAACAACTAGATTACCAAGAATAGGTGAGAAGGATGGAATTGATTATCACTTTTTAACTTTTGAGCAATTCAAAAATCTAGAGAAAAATCATCAGTTTATTGAGGTTTCTTCCTATAACGATCAACTATATGGAATTCAAAGAAAAGATGTAGATATTCAAGGTGTTGTCATTGTAGAACCCAATGGGGCAAACACATTGGTTGAAAAGATTGGAAAAGATGCATTTGTTGTTTATGTCGAAGCAAGTGATCAAACAAGAAAATCACGTATGCTGCAAAGAGGAGATTCTATCAAACAAGTTGAAGAAAGAATCGATTTTGATCGAAATGTTTTCATTTTAAAGCATTTCAAGCGCATTGATTTGAAGCTTTCAAATGAAAAAGAAGCACTTGATCAGCTCGCTTTATTCATTGATAAAATGTATAAGTTATATATGAAGGAAAATAAGCAAATTTAACTTTTTCGATTATTTTACAAAAAAAGCCCAAATGGGCTTATTTTTTTATAATTTTAGATAGATTTTCTAAACTATCGTGTTGTGCTCTAAATATATTCCATTCCTTTAAATGACTTGCCCCAAGGCTTTTATAAAAATCAATAGAAGGTTGGTTCCAATCTAAGCACCACCAGTCCAAGCGACTACAGTTTCTTTCAACTGCAATGCTTGCTAGGCACGATAGCATCATTTTTCCATAGCCTAAGCCGCGTTTATCTTCATTCACAAAAAGGTCTTCTAAGAAGAGATTAGCCTTACCTAAAAATGTAGAATAATTATGATAAAACAATGCAAAACACACTGGAACATCATTTTCTTCCCCAATAATAACCTCGGCTCTTTTTTGCTTAAAAATGGATTCAAGTAGTTTTTCTTCTGTTGCAGTTACTTGATCCTCCATATGTTCATAAACAGCTAGAGAAGTAATAAAGCCTAAAATAAGCTTTACATCCTTTTCCTCTGCATATCTTATAGTGAATTCCTGAATTGGTGTCATCATTTTATCCATGATTCGTACGCTCCATCACATTTTCTTAATCTTATCATATCATGAAATCATTCAGGGATGAACTGTCCTTATAAATATGATAATAAAAGGTGTGCTCAAAGCAGTGCTATTTGTGATAAAATATTCTTAAGTATAATTAATATAAAAATATATAAAATTAAGGTGCCTATGAGACTATATGAAAAAAGCTTAAGCGAAATGAATCAGGCCTTTGGTAAAGACATTCAATATGCTTTTGCTACAGTCGATCAAGATCAACCCTATGTAAGAATTGTTGATGGTTTTTTTCATAATGGTTCGATTTATATCTCAACCTATGGTCTTTGTCGTAAGGTATTGCATATTGATAAGAATCCTAAAGTGTCATTATGCTATAAATTGAATACATTTAAAGGAATTTGCAAGAACATCGGACATCCAAAAAATGAAGAAAATAAAGAGATTCGAGAAGTACTAAAGAAGGTCTTTCATTTATTCTATGAAAACCATGTGAATGAAGAGGATCCAAACACTTGTTTTTTAAAAGTAGACCTTACCTGTGCTGTCATGTTTGATCAAAATAAAAAATATGCCTTCAATTTTAGAAGTCAAGAGGTATTTGTGTCGAACCACGTTGATGATATGATCTATTTACCCTAATCATTTATTAAGATTATAAATCCTCGTCATTGAGGATTTTTTTAATGTACAATCGTCGAATATTGTGTTAAAATACTTACAATGTGAAAATTGCATTCACAGATTAAGTTTATCTCTTGTCAAGATGAAAGAGAAAGTCAAAATCATTAAAGAAAATTTAACTAAACAATTCCATTAAAGGAGAAGTAACAAAATGATCATCAAACCCTCAATACGTTCCAATTTTTTCACAAATTCCCATCCACTTGGTTGTAGACAAAATGTTTATAATCAGGTTTTAGAAGCTAAATCCTTTCAAAACTTTGAAGGTCCTAAAAATGTATTAATTATCGGAGGCTCATCTGGCTATGGATTGGCATCTAGAATTGCATTAGCATTCGGTGCGAATTCAAATACACTAAACGTCTCCTTCGAATCAGCTCCAAAAGCGAAAAAGACTGGGTCTTCAGGCTGGTGGAATAATATTTATTTCCAGGAGTTTGCTAAAGAAACGAAAAACCTACATAAGGATTTCGTTGGTGATGCATTCAGTCAAGAAATGAAAGATAATGTAATCGACTATGCGAAAAAGCATATGGGAAAATTTGATCTTGTTATTTATTCATTAGCTTCAGGAGGTAGATTAAACTATGCTACCAATGAAATCATCAAGTCACATATTAAAACCATTGGAGAAGAGGCAAAAGGGAAAACAATAGATATCCTAGATCTTGAGGTTAAAGAACTTGTTGTTACCTCAGCTACAGAGCAAGAAGTTAAAGATACTGTATATGTGATGGGTGGATCAGATTGGCATGATTGGATTGACACACTTGACCAAAATGACCTTTTAAATCCAGGAGCAAAGACAATTTCCTACACCTATGTAGGTGGTCCAACAACTGAAAAAATCTATCGTGGAGGAACGGTTGGAAAAGCGAAGGAAGATCTTGAACGTCATGCAGTTTTAATGAACGAGATGATGAAAAATAAATATGATGGAGAAGCTTTAATTTCATCAAGCAAAGCAGTAGCAACAAAAGCTAGTGTTTATATTCCCTCGATGACCAATTACATTTCTTGTCTATATGATGTAATGGATCGATATGGAGTTCATGAATCGATTTTAAAACACAAGTATAGATTGTTTAGAGATATGATTTATGGTAATAAACGTATTGTAGATAGTCAAAAGCGTATTCGCCTTGATCATCTTGAAATGGATGAAAAAATCCAATATGAAACGGTTCATATGATGCATACGATTTCAAATGAAGATTTGCTCAATCTCAAAGGAACAAAGATGTTCTTAAAGGACATTTATCAAATCAATGGTTTTGAATTCGATAATATCAATTATGAAGAAGATGTTGATATTGATGCACTCTCTGAGCTCCATCCGGAATAATACTGACAAATAAATCAAGATAAAACTATTTTTTCGTTTTATCTTTTTTTTATTTAATATCCTCTTTTTTATTATTATTTTTATACATAAAAGCCGATAAGGTTTAGATATGCTTATTTTTGAAATATTTCATGAAAATGAATGAAACAAAATGAGCAAAAAGGGTTGCACATATTTTTGAAAGTAGTAAGATTATAGTAATTACTTTTTACAAAGTAAGAAGATGATAGCTGATATTTATAGATTTATGAAAACAAAAATTGCACTGTTATTGACTTGCAGTGGGAAAAATAAAAAGTGTAGTTGGTGAATACTACAAAAATAAGAAAAGGAGAATTGCAATGATTAAAGAAAAAAAATGTATTAAAGCAGTACATGATTCAAATATTAATGTCTCAAAAGTATACCATTTTAATCTTTTCAAGGAACAACTCTCATGAGCAAAGAACGAGTACCGAGAATTATTCAGGGTGGTATGGGTGTAGGAATTTCAAGTTGGAGATTAGCAAAAACCGTCTCTATGGAAGGTGAACTTGGGGTTATTTCGGGAACTGCGGTTGCATTAACCCTTGCAAGAAGAATAATGGAAAGAGTTGATGAAGAAGATGTCAATCGTGCACTTGATGCATTTCCATATCAAAAAATGATAGAAAGAATTAGAAGTAAGTATAGTCCATCTACGGACGAGCAATTCAATAAAGATAGATTTAAAGCAGTACCAATACCAACCATTGAGTATTCTAAGGATTTACTTGAACTCACTGTAGTTGCATGCTTTGTAGAAGTATATATGGCGAAATATGGTCATGATGGATTGGTAGGAATGAATTTATTAGAAAAGGTTCAAACACCAACACTACCGTCACTTTATGGCGCAATTTTAGCTGGTGTAGATTACATATTAATGGGTGCAGGGATTCCGATTCGAATTCCAGCTGTATTAGATAGTCTTTCTAGTAACTTAGATACAGTTCTCCCCATCAAAATTGCTGAAGATGATGGAACAGAGATAGTATATTCAAAATTCTCCCCAACAGGATTTGCAGAGGGTGAAAAATTACCCGAACTTAAGAGACCTAAGTTTCTAGCTATTGTGAGCTCAGCTCCTCTAGCACTTCATTTATCACGCTCACAATATGGTAGTCCTGATGGTTTTGTTGTTGAAATGCCTATTGCTGGTGGACATAATGCTCCACCAAGAGGAAAGCTTCAACTGAGTGAAACAGGCGAACCAATTTATGGAGTTCGTGATGAAGTTGATTATGAAGCAATTCAAAAAATTGGACTTCCATTCTACCTAGCAGGTGGTTATGGATCACATGAACAATATGTGATGGCAACAAATCTTGGTGCATCCGGTATTCAAGTGGGTACTGCATTTGCATTTTGTGAAGAATCTGGTATGGAAAAATCCTTGAAGCAAAGAATTATTGAGGCAGTAAAAAAAGGCTTAGGAAAAGTGAGAACGGATCCGTTAGCTTCACCAACAGGATTTCCATTCAAGGTTGTTGAAATTGATGAAACCAATGGGATACCTGAAATTGCAGAGAAACGTCAAAGAATATGTGATTTGGGCTACTTAAGAGAAGCTTATCGTAAGGATAATGGAAATATTGGATATAGATGTCCAGCAGAGCCTGTTGATGATTTTGTCAAAAAAGGTGGTAAATTAGAGGAAACTGTAGGTAGAAGATGCTTATGTAATGGCCTTGTAGCAACCATGGGCCTAGGTCAAAAAAGAAGAAATGGGACTGAAGAAATCCCTATCGTTACTGCTGGTGATGATTTAAAGTTTGTCTTACGTTTCTTAAAGCCAGGACAGGTTAGTTATACAGCAAAAGATGTTTTAAGAATTCTATTAGGAAAAGATTTAAAACAAGTCCTTTAACACTTTAGTAATTCGTAATATTTAGTAATTGTTTGTTTCCAAATCATATGATATATTACACTTGGATTATTATCTAATTTCATTTTATATATACTGAAAGCAGTGTTATAAAAAGGGTGTGATGATTTAAAGAATAAGAATTACAATCAAGCTTCAGAATATTTAAAAAAAGAATATGACATCGATATTGCTTTTGATGTTCTTCTTGGTCGTAAAGATCGTGTACTTCTCTATGCAAACACCTCTAACATTAATCAAATTGAGTTAAAAGTAATCTCTGGAGATTTGAGAATTTTAGGTTTAAATGATGCACAATCCATTATGTTTTCGGATCTTATCAATTCGGTTGATCTATCAAATAAATATGCTGAAATAGCTGGAAAAGAAAGATACATGGACTATGTTTACGGAGAAGTTTTTAATTTTACTGAAGAAGTTGATATTACATTTCCTATACTAGCAAATGGGATTAGAAAATGGCTTAGGTTTAATATCTTTCCAGTTGAAAAAAACAAAGATATTAGTGTATTTTTCATTTCTGATGTATCAGATTTGCTTATTAAAGAAGAACTTATTTATGAAAAGACGCATAAGGATACATTAACAAATCTTTTGAACAAATATTCCCTGGATTTTCATTACGGTCTACGCTATTTACTTCCTAACTTTCATGTTCTTTATCTAAATTTAGATAATTTCAAAATAATGAACGATACCTATGGACATGCAACTGGAAATGAGTTTCTACGAAAATTTGCTGACATTTTAAGACTTTACGAAAGTGAAGTAAACCGTTTTTATCGAATTGGTGGTGACGAGTTTGTTGGGCTTATCTTTGATGATGCAGAAAAAATTAAAAAAATAGCAAATGATATTGTTCAAAAAACAAAACAAATTCGCATACCACATTGTGATAAGGTGGTCACTGTTTCCATTGGTGTTGTGAAAGCTATTCAAAGAGATGATGTAATTAGAAAAGCAGATGATGTGCTTTATCAGGTCAAGAGTTCTGGCAAAGATAAATATCATTACCAGGAAGAAAAACAATAAGAACTTAATAAAAAAAGCAATGCCCGCCGGCATTGCTTTTATATATATTATAGCTCCTTTGATTTGACTGCTTTATAGCCAAGTCTTGCGACTTGATTCACAATTAATTTATCATCAACTGCATTTTCATCATAGGTAATGAATACTTTACTGCTTCCTAGTTCAACGTTAACATCAGCCACACCCTTTGTTTTCTTAAGAATATTTGAAATTCCCATTGAACAACTTATACAGTGCATACCTATAACATCATATTCTGCTTTTTTCATTTAAAGACCTCCTTGATATCAATATATATTAATCTACTTATATAACACATCTTTTACGAGAAAAAGTCAAATTAAACGTCTTATTCCTTTAGCAATTCAGTTAAAACTGGAGTTAAATTGAAACAAATATTATATAATGAAATTAAGGTTTTTTGGAGGACTTCATGAAAAAAACAGTTTACCTATTAATTGCATTTTTCTTTATCCAAGGTATTGTTCACAATCTAGGGCATCCCGTCACTCCAGCATTTGTAAGAGGACTTGGAATACCAGATTTTATGTTTGGTGTTTTTTTTGCTGCAATGAGCTTTGGATTAATGATTGGTTCACCAATATGGGGTATATTAGCTGATCAAGGAAGAAGAAAGTTTTACATCGTTTTAGGTCTCTCCATCTATAGCATTGGTCAGTTTCTTTTTGCTTATAGTGCTGATGCGACCTTAATGGTTATCTTTAGATTTGTTGCAGGCTTTGGAGTTGGTAGTGCACTAACCATCATGACATCTCAAATCATTGAACAATCTGAGCTTCGCGATCGAGCAAAGCATTTAGCATATGCTGCCGCATCTTCAACACTTGGAGCGTCCCTAGGTTATTGGATTGGAGGATTCTTATCAACAAATGCATCTATAGTTAACTTAATAGGCACTTCAGATTATCGAAGAATCTTTGTAATTCAAGTCATTTTAAATGTTTTATATACAATTTCAATTGTTGTTCTATTAAGAAATCAGGAAAAAGTAAGTAAAACGATGACAAAACCATCAATGATTGCTGGGCTAAAAGAAATTAGTAAAATTGATAAATCACTTTTAATCTTCTTAATTTCATTAACATTCATGACAATTGGAAGCATTAATGTATCAAAGTACCTCGATGTATATTTTGATCAGCTGGGATATAATCCACAGCAGCTCGGAACATTTGTAATGGTGACCGGAATTGTTTCAATGCTTTCAAGTATCTTTTTAGTACCCTATTTTGCTAAGGTCAAGAAACAGTTAAAATTGATTGGGATTATTCATTTAATTTGTGCAGCAATTATTTTTTATGTTTTTAGAGCAAGCAACTTTCTACTCATTATGTATACAGTCTTTATGATTTATGTTGTGTTAAAAACAATTTATCAACCACTTGAGCAAAGCTATATTGCAAATCATGCGACTAACAATAAATATGGAAGTATCATGGGCCTTAGACAATCATTTGTTTCAGT
>JAUSOA010000125.1 GCA_030656435.1 Acholeplasmataceae bacterium
GCTCTATTGAAGCGACTGTTAAAGCAGTTGAAACTGTAGACCAATGTACGAAGGAAGTTGTTGAGGCAATACTATCTATTGGTGGAGTCGCGATTGTTCTTGCAGATCACGGAAATGCTGAAAAAATGAGAGATGAACTTGGTAATCCTCATACAGCTCATACAACCAATTTAGTTCCCGTAGTTATTACCAAAAAAGATGTTAAGCTAAACACAGGATCCCTATGCGATGTTGCACCTACTTTATTGGATCTCCTAGGGGTAAATCAACCTAAGGAAATGACAGGTAAGAGTTTAATTATCAAGTAAACATATTGACGAGATCTTAAAATGATTTCGTCTTTTTTATTATCAATCTAAGTAAGCGTCGCAAAAATGCAAAACCGTAGTCAAATCATCAATTCAGTGTTACTTTAAAAATAAAGAGAGGTGTATCCATTTGAAGGCCGATGTATTTGTTAACCTATGTGTTTTAGACGTCTTAAAATCTAGAAAATTTTTCGAGGATTTAGGGTTTGCAGTCAAGGAAGAGTATTCAGATGATTCTGGCTATTGTCTATCATTTAATGATCGTACCTACGCGATGATGCTTGGACAAGAAAAATATATGATGTTTTCTAAAAATTCAGTAGTGGATTCTTTCAAGCACACAGAGCTAATTTTTAGCCTAGATGTGGGAAGTCCTAAGGTTGTAGATGAGATTATCGATAAGGTCATCAAGCTTGGTGGAACTGAAATTGGAAAGGCTTTAGATGATGATTTTATGTATTACAGATCATTTAGAGATTTAGATGGTCATCATTTCGAAGTGTTTGCCTCAAAAAAATAAGCTAAAAAAGAAAGAATGGGACTGTAACGAAATAGATGAGTTTCAGCCCTGATAACAAAAAAGCCACTCTGGAAAACCAGGGTGGTTTTTTGGTATAATTGAAGTATGTCAAGTACTCAATTAAATCAAGTCTATTTTAACCCAAAACAGTTAAAATTACCACTATCATTTGACATAAAAATACCATTTGATAGTGAAGTGCGAACATTTGACG
>JAUSOA010000126.1 GCA_030656435.1 Acholeplasmataceae bacterium
ATCGATGGCATTCCTTATGTGATCAACTCACATTGTAAGGCAATCTCTGATGCTGCAACTATTGCAGGGGAATACGCAATTGCATATGGTGCACTCAATAATTATGAAGTTCCAGTTTTCTCACCAGTTGAAATCAGTAAATCAACTGATTACAAATTCAAAGACGGCATCATCTGCTATAAAGCTTCAGTATTCACTGGTGGAAATGTTGTTGGTTATAACGGATTTTTAAGAATTAAGAAAAAAGCAGCTGTTTAGTAGCAGCATAAGATAAGGCGGATATATATGGCTATACTTGATATTGTTAAAAAGGGATTATTAATCCCGCTTACTGAAACCTACGCAGATGATGAACTTTCCTCACACATTGAAGCTTGCAAAGAACTATTGAAATCTGTTGGAGTTGATGAGACAGTGGTTACATCTGGTGTAAATCCAATTGTTGATTCATTGATTCTAATTTACTGCAAGACTTTCTTTGGGTTCAAGAATGATGGTAGCGTGAAAGAACTTCCTAAGAGTTTTGATATGCTACTCACTCAACTCGCATTAACAAAAGGAATTCAAGCCAATGTTTCCTAGTTCACCGAATATCCGCCTTACTTTGCTTAAACTTAATACTGTTCAAGATTCGATTGGAAACAAACAGTTTATGTTATTAAACTCCAAAGAAGTAATTGGGATTAATCTCTCGATCACTTCTAAAGAGTATTATGATAGCAAGAAACAAGACATCAGAATTGATGTTGCTTTAAAGATACAAAGTTTTTTATATGATAATAGTAAGCATGCAATCATTGAAGATGCAATCTATAAAATAGAGCGAACTTATCTGAATGGACAATTCATTGAGCTTTATTTAGTTGAAACAAAAATGAAACCAGGTGATATCTTTGGTTAACTTGGATGAGTTGGGACTTCGGATTTTGGAACTAGTTGAAGAATATGTAGATGACATCATCGTTAAAATGGAAAAAGTACTTGATGAAACAGCAGATAAAGCTCTAGCTTATATTAAATCGAACGCACCGAGAAGTGGAAGGGCAGATGGTTTTGCGGA
>JAUSOA010000127.1 GCA_030656435.1 Acholeplasmataceae bacterium
TTTGCTGTGTATTTCATCAACCTCACCCCAACTATAAATAGTTTATCATAGCGAGTTCCTAATCCAAAAAGATATGAAAAAAAAGTAGTCGAGATGACTACTTCATAATTTCAATACCAGCATGGTTTCCCTTGTCTTCAAAAATCAAAGTTTTTCCTTTATATAATTTAATTCGAATAAAACCAGATAATCCTTCCTTGATTTGATTAACCATCATTCCATTCTTAGGGGATGCGAGTCCAATTTGTGTGGTTGATGCTGCCTCAATATCAAGTTTATATCTCCCTTTTTTTAGAACATAATGAACATGATTATTTCTTATTTCCTCCAACTTCACTTTCGCGAAATTATAGGTAGCAAAGCGATATTCCTTACCCTCATAGATTAAATTAGCAATCAATCCCTTAAAGTATAGTCCTATAAATGGGATATCAGCATAGGAAAACATAAATGATGTATTTGAATTAGAGAAATGATTGGATTGCATCCAAACATAAGCTCTAGGAAATGATTTACCCCAATCCTTTTCAATATATCCCTTACTTAGATGAAAGGATACAGGACTGCTATTAATCTTTAGGATACCATTGATTTGATGTGACATACTCACCACCCCATGATAGCATTCCATAAAGTTAAGATATCCAAATAGACCCATAATGTTAGGTGCCAAAATCGTTTTTTTGAGTGGAGTTGTTTCAGTTATTACTATATTTCCAAAAACTTTAATATGTGTGGAACTTAAATCGATTGAAATTCTTTCTTTGGAGAAGAAGTTAGAGCCTATTCGAACAAAAAACTGTTGATGACTATATTCAAACTCTTCAATTCTAAATCTAAAATAGTGACTTTTCAACTTTGTTTCCTTCTCAACTGTTTGAGATATAAACACTTGAATAAAGGCGTGGGTGTCTTGATCATTGATACTTACACCAGGAATAAAGGCTAGAGTATATTTTTCATCATGGCTGACTAACTTGTAATACCAACCCTCAAAATAGTTTTTCTTCTTTTTGTTTCCTTGAAAGTATTCAGGATGGATTAATTTCTTGAAGTACATATAGCCTCCTCAAAATATGAAAAAAGCTAGGGGCTACCTAGCTTATTCAGTTTTAACTACGATGGTTGGAATGCTCCAAATAGGACTAACCATGCAAGTATCGATTTAGCAACTAAGCTTAAAACGATATATGTGCGTTCGCCGTATAGGTAATCTTTCCATTTGCCAATCTTCTTGTATTGCAGAATCATGTTGATTGGGAATGTGTTGAATGCCACAAAATATGTACCAATAATAGCCCAAACAAACCATGGTGGATTGATGTCTCCACCGGCACCTGTCATGTACAAAGCAATTGCTATCCATGGTGCAACACCTGCGATTGAACCCCAAATAAATGGGCCCCAGTTAAGCTTTTCGCCTTCAGCACGTTTTGACGCTAAAAGCTCCATATCAAGTCCGAATAAATTCATTGAGGCATTGACGATAAAGATCACAAGTAATGTAGCGATATCATAGATTCCAAATAGTGTTGAAATCAAAACAATCATTACAGATGAGCTTAATGCATATTCAAACCATCTAAGTTTGTTAACACCCTTGAGCAGGTCTCTATTGTACATATCATTGATTTTCTTTGGGAAAGAAATTAATGCATGCGCACCTGCAGAAAGTAGAAGGAATACACCAACCATAATTCCAAAGGGTAGGTCAAAGAGTGGCTTTGAATCTAAATATAATCTCATATTGACTTCATCAAAATTCAGAAAATTCTGAGTGATGACAATTTGAAATGCGGGATTGATTGTGCTAATCACCGTGATAGCAATAACAATCATCAATAACCCTTGTACAAGATGGAATGCCCCCATAATCATATTAAACTTGCGTAACTTTTCAAATACTGTTTTTTCCATATAATCTTGTATACTCAAAACTGTAATAATAGTTAGAGTATAGCTTCCTTTCTTTCTATTGTTATAATATTTTTAAGCACTGTGGATTTGTGCCATATATGTATAGCTTTGACTATTGAAGGAGACTCTTACCACAGTTCTTATT
>JAUSOA010000131.1 GCA_030656435.1 Acholeplasmataceae bacterium
AGGGATATGAAAAAAAGCGACTTTTTCATAGTCACTTATTTGTTATAAATAACAAGTCCTATAATTATGCTTTTTCAGCTCTTAAAATAACCTCATCACAAATCCTTAATGCCTTACTCATGTATTCTTTTTTATCCAGTGGGAATAATATTGCGGATTTACCGAATTTCAAGCCCTTATTCTTTTCAGCCTTAATAATATCCACATAATCAAAATCTGTAGTGTATATAGAAAAGTGGTTTTTTCCGCCACCCATCATTAGAAAAATTTCTCTATTGACCTTTAAGACCGGTCTCCTGTAAAAAAGAACCAGTTCATATTCTGAATGTTTCTCTCTTAAATGGTTTAGTACATGATCAAGCCATTCTTTACCTTGAATATCTAGTGCCTCTCTGTAATCTTGAATAGTTTGTGTCATGTGAATCACCTCGTACATTCATTATACCTTAAAAACACGAAAAATTTAAGTTTCTACGTTGTTATTAGGCTGTATCTACGATAAATTTCGTGCTATAATGAGTTTAGTTAAGGATTGGTACCCAATATATGTATAATTACACATTAGGCTTTATCAAAAGAAAAGATGAAATACTCCTTGTTAACCGTGAAAAAAAGCCTTGGAAAGGCTCATGGAATGGTGTCGGAGGTAAAATAAATAATCATGAAGAGATTCTAGTTTGTATCATTAGAGAAGTCGAAGAAGAGACAGGAATTAAGGTTTTATCCACTCAAATTGAAGATAAGGGCTACTTAACCTGGAACTCCTTTGATGCCAATGGGAATGGATTGCATATTTTTTTAATTCATCTTCCTGATGATTTCATCTACCCAACACCTATTTTAACGAATGAGGGTATATTAGATTGGAAAAAAATAGAATGGATTAACGACTTTGACAACTATGGAGTTGCTCATAACATTCCTTATTTCCTACCAACAGTATTAGAAGAAAGCGATAGATACCATTATCATTGTACATTTTCAGAGCGTGCTCTAATCTCTGTAACGAAGGAGAAAATTTAAATGCCAACAGAAATCATTTTAATAATTATTCTTTCTTTAGTGATACTTGGAATCGTTGGATTCGCAAGTATGCATCAAAAAAAGAAAAGCGAAGAAATCAAACAAAACTCGATTGAACTCCTAAAGTCATATGGAGAGTTTTCCCACGAGCACAAGAAAAACCTATTCAAAATCAATGGAAAAACCTATCAAGTCCTGTTTTTTTATGTAGCTACCAACGCTGATTTAACCATCAATAGTAGATCGATTTGGGAAATTAGAGATGGGACAAAACCAAATCTTGTTGATCAAACTCATTTTTTAAAAAGTGAATATCCCAAAATTGTTATCGTTTACCCAACGACTGTTAAAATTAAAAGATATTTAAATGAAAATGAGCTTGAATTCGTCAGCTATAATAAATTCTTTTATGAGATGTATGTCGTTAGACACTTTGAATTGATTGAATTATTAAAAGAGGATGTTTTATGAAGAAGTTTTTATTAACCTTCTTACTGCTTTTGTCCTTTTTTATATTATCTGCCTGTACACCCTATCAAATTGAGTATACAGATAATACTCCCTTCACTTTAGAAATCAAAGGAGAAACTTTAAAAATCCTTCAGGTCACAGATTTACATCTTGCATATGGAATTGATCACCGAGACCGAAAAACTTTTGATTTAATCAAAAACTTAGCGAATTCTGATGATTATGATTTAATTGTGATCACAGGAGATTTAACCATGTCTCCATCAGCACCAAGACTTTTTAGAAAACTCATTTCTCATATGGAATCTCTGGAAATTCCTTGGACATTTGTTTTTGGAAATCACGAAACAGATTTTCATACTTATGAGGATTTTATTTCTTCAATCCCTGAAACTGAATACTTAATCTTT
This sequence comes from Acholeplasmataceae bacterium, assembly GCA_030656435.1. GTDB lineage: Bacteria > Bacillota_I > Bacilli_A > Acholeplasmatales > Acholeplasmataceae > Peloplasma. The sequence continues at coordinate 1,905 of JAUSOA010000131.1, forward strand.
AAAGTAGGACCTGAAATCGAAGATGGTGGATATGGGAATTTTAAAATTGAATTTACTAAGAATAATATTCCCTTCTATAATGCATACTTTCTAGACTCTAAGGCTGAAAGAACTACATACACCGAAGAAGAGGGAGAATATGATTATCTATCCTATGCTCAAGTCGAGTGGTATGAAAATCAAGTTCAGCATGATTTAGTCGATTCACTCGTTTTCATGCACATCCCTTTAAGACAATTTATTGATCCTGAAAATTATGTAGGAATATTTAGGGAAGATAAGGTTTATGCTCAGGGTGTCGATACAGGATTTTTTGATGCTATGGTCACTCATGGTAAATCAAAGGCAGTTTTTGTTGGACATGACCATTTAAACGATTTTTATTTAATGATGGATCAAATCATGCTTGCCTATGGCAGAGCGACAGGCTATAATGGATACGGTAACCTTGAAAAGGGTGGAAGACATATCGAGATTTTAGCAAATAATGAGTTATATACCTATATAATCTTAGGAAGCGAGGTGTCATGATGAAACCAAAAGATAGACTTTTAGTCTTTTTATCCTCATACTTTTGGGCTATTTTAGGACTCTTTCTAACTGGATCATTCCTATTTTTCATCATTCCAGTATACGCCTTCCTTTATTTACTCTTTGGAGGTGAAAAGCGTGCTTGAGCTATTAATTTATATCTTTATTAACGCTTTTTGGATATCTTTAATTGGTGGAACACTGACTCTTTTTACCATGAGACTCATCGCTGTTTTATCAGGCAAATTAGAAAGAAATAAAGCATTGTTTGTATTATTTTTTCCATGTTCTATTGGATACTTACTCACCTTTTCAATGGAATCTAGATTTAAGACTTGGTACCGTATTTTAATGATTTTGTTCTTTATCATTACACTCGTCGGCAGTTTATTTATATTATATATGCACCTGGAGTTGGACTTTATATGATCTACAAGGTAACTAGAAAACAAAATAATTCAGATATGTGCTTTGTCTGTGGAATGAATAATGATGCAGGATTGCACACACTTTTTTACGAGCTTGAAGATAATACCATGCTAGGAGTATTTAAGGGCTCTGATATTCATCAAAGCTATCCATCTAGAATGCATGGTGGTATTATTACTGCATTACTAGATGAAACCATTGGTCGTGCAATCCAAATGACGGATATGACTGTATGGGGAGTTACAGTGGATTTAAATATCCGCTTCTTAAAGCCTGTTCCACTTGATCAAGAGCTGAAGGCTGTCGGAAAAATCACTTCAAACAGAAGAATGATTTTTGAGGGAGAAGGATATCTTTGTGATGAAAATAACGAGATACTCGCAACCTGCACCGGAAAATATATGAAACAATCAGTTGAAAAAATTGTCAACGGTGATAACTTTATAGAGGAGAAATGGATCTATGTCGAGGATGATCAACCTCCACTTAGCTTCGACCTACCAAAATGAGCATTTTAGAAGTAGAAAACATAGCTTTTAGCTACAGTGGTGAAATCCTTTATCAAAAAGCCTCAATGCGTCTTTTTGAAGGGGAACATGCAGTTCTAGTTGGACCCAATGGAACTGGCAAGTCTACACTATTGAAGCTACTTGAAAAAACATTAACCCCAGACCAGGGGTTCATCAATTGGGTTCCAAATAAAAAAATTGGATATCTAGATCAATATGCAAACATCAATCCTAACCTTTTGGTTAAGACATATTTATATGATGTCTTTTTACCTCTATTCGAAAAAGAAAGAGAAATGGAAAGACTTTATGAAAGTGTAGTTACCTCTTCACCGAAGGACCATGACCGCCTATTAAACTGGGCATCTGCCCTAGGGGATCAGCTCCTACAATCTGATTTTTATTCAATTAAGTCAAAGGTAGGAAACATAATCCATGGATTAGGTTTAACCATGGATATTTTAGAAGAACCGATAAAGCATTTATCTGGTGGTATGCGCGCTAAAATCATTCTCGGTAAGTTGCTGCTTGGAGATTCTGATGTCCTTTTGCTCGATGAGCCAACAAACTTTTTAGATGTAAGACATATCGAATGGCTTTCTAAATTCTTAGTTAATTATCCAAAAGCCTATATTGTTGTATCTCACCACGAGGAATTTCTGATGGAAATAGCGAATACTGTCTTTGCATTAGAAAATGGAAATATCACTAGATACAAGGGTGATTACACGTATTACTTAAAGGAAAGAGAATTAAGAATGGGTCAAATGGAGAAAGCCTTTGTTTCTCAACAAAAGTTTATTCAAAAGACTGAGGATTTCATTCAAAGAAATATCGTTAGAGCATCGACAACCAAGAGAGCACAAAGTCGCAGAAAAATGCTAGAAAAAATCGAGAGAGTTGTCGCCCCAAAGCATGATAAGACCTATCATTTCCAATTTCCCTTTGCTTCAGCAACCGGGAAAGACGTGTTAACCACTATAGACCTAGAAATAGGCTATCAGGAGCCTTTGTTAGAGGCATTGAACATTGCAATCCTTAAGGAAGAAAAAGTCGCTATAACAGGAAAAAACGGGATTGGTAAATCGACATTCTTAAAAACTATTTTAGGAATCATTCCTAAGCTTGGTGGAGAATATAAATGGATTGATACAGCAAAAATTGCATACTTCGAACAGGATTCTGTTTTTGATGAAGGATTAACTCCATTTCAGGTTGTTCATATCAAATATCCACACTTCACTAAAAAGGAAGTGATGTCACTACTTGGAAACCATGGAATCGATTATGAGATGGCTACCCGTGATATCAATACGCTTTCAGGGGGAGAACAAACCAAAGTTAGACTCGCACTTTTAAGACACCAAAAAGGAAATGTATTAATTTTTGACGAACCAACCAATCACCTAGATGTGAATGCAAAGGAAGCGCTTAAAGAAGCGATGATTAAATACCAAGGCACTTTAATATTGGTATCGCATGAAAAGGAATTTTATTCGGATATCTGTGACTATGAAATTACTTTATTTGTCACATAGGATAAAGATGGGGGATTAGAGTGAAAAAACTTTTGTTGCTTGTTGGGATAATTTTAACTTCATTAATGTTGTTGAGTTGCTCTGGATCTAAGTTTTACACCTATGAAAAGGGGTTGTATGAACTCTATTTTATGGCAGGAAGCTTTAGGTCTTCAGACTTTCAGTATTTTACGATTGAACTTTTTGAGAATGGGAAAGTCATTATCAAAATTAAAGGCAAATATGCGATGTATCAGGATGAATTTAAAGCAACTGGTAGATTTTCAATCGAAGATGAAAAAATCACTGTCACTGTAAAAATTGATGGAGAAGAATTCATTGAAGTTTATGATTATAAGAATGGAGAAATCCATATGTGGAATGTCAAAGATCCAGAAAATAATCTTACATTTTCAGCTAAATTTAGAAGATATCCATTGACAACTTAAAAAGTTTTAAATAACATTTATCGAATATTTGTGGCAATGGTGATGATTTTGTCACATAAAATAAAAAGAAAGAGGATTATAATGAAAAAACTATTGTTATTGGTGGGGGTAATCCTAACAGCAGTCATGTTATATGGCTGTACTCCAGATTACACTGAGGAAGCCGGAGTCTATGAACTCTATGAGATGAGTGGAGATATAAACTTATCTAATTTCCAGTATTACACGATTGAGCTTTTTGCTGATGGTAGTGTATTGATTCAATCCAGGGGTTCACAGGTCGGTTCAGAGACTTATAAAGCTGAAGCAACCTATCGAATTAAGGGAGATAAAATTACGATTATTACCAAGGTAGGATTTACAAATGTCAAGGAAGTCTTTGAGTATGTCGATGGAGAAATCCATATGGTGAATACCGAGATTCCGGGATATGACATGTTTTTCTCAGCTAAATTTAAAAGAGTAGAATAATTCTTATACTAAGTTTAGTTTCTAAATTGAATCCATGTTAAAGAAAACAGGTACATAGCAATGCTGCTAAGTATCTTTTTTTGATTTATTTTATGAATTTTCATGATAAAATAAAAGAAATAAGTATTCATTGGGGGATCTATGAAACTGAAAAAATTGAACTGGATTTATTTGTCTATAGTCATACCTTTTTTGACAGCAATCATCATATCTAACAAACCACTCCCTTCGTCAATTGAGATTATTATAAGGGATGTTTCCTTTTATTTAACGATTGCATTTGCTATGCTATTTGTTTTTTTATCGATTTATTTCGACATTAGAAAAAAAGAAAGTATGAGTAAAAAGGTAGTATTAATAAGTTTATTGAAGTTCCTTTTTCTTGGCCTTTTTGTTTTTTCTTTCTCTTTTTTTCAAATTCAATCAGTTAAGGAAAATGAATTGATACCTTACGGATGCAGCTATTTTGATAGTAAGGGAAATCTGATTTATAAAAATCACATGGAATATGCATGTGAAAAACCAACGATTGTATCACAAGATGAATTTGAAACTGTATTGCTCTTTAATGAAGATGTCCAAAGTAAAGTTCGTTCCTTTGTTTTTGATTTTGAAGTTTATCGGGAAGAAGATAATACCATTGAATCAAAAATCAATATAAAAACTGAGATTAGACTATTATATGATGAAGAAGGACGCTTAGTTTTTTATCAAGCAGATGTTAAAGGGTCCAATATTTTGTTTCATAATAACCAATATTACCACATCTATAACTATGAGCAATTTAGGATGGAGCAAGTTTTTGAAGTATCTGGTTTACTATCGACGCAAATCCATTCATCTGCACCATTTCAATTCATATTAAATTATGAACCTGAAGTTTTGGTTTTTGATTTTGATGTTGATGCTTTAGTCGAGAAGCAAAGAATAGTTTATGATTTAAGCTTTTCAGTTTTATCAAACAACAATATTGATATTACATTAGAGCAATCCAAGGAATATCATCAATCAGGAGAAAAATATTACAGTTATTTTTCAGGAAGTGGAATTTATCAAGAAATGGGGTACACAATCGATTTAACTGTAGAGGATTCTGAACTATTAGCAAAACGCAATATAAAAGTCGAAAGAGTTAACAATGATGTTAACATCACACGAAGCATTGATACAGTTGCAAAGAAAGAAAGTAGTTACCATTTTCATAATCCCATT
>JAUSOA010000136.1 GCA_030656435.1 Acholeplasmataceae bacterium
ATCGGTTATTACCTTAGTTGGGTCAAATGCATCTCCTTCAGTAAAGAATGGAGTATTGGTTGGCTTTTCATAAACTGTGCCTAAATTATAAAGATCAAGTGTCTGATCATATAAAAATTGATATGCCTTTTTTGCTCCAAAGTCAGCAACATAAAGTGAACCATCAAATCCGACATGTACACCAGTAGGTTGATTGAGCAATCCTTCTCCGATGACTGAAACAATATCAGTTCTGAGTGAGTATTTAACAACTCTTGCATTACCAGTATCTGCGATATAGACGTTATCCTCACGATCAATAGTGATATCTGATGGACTGTTTAAGGTAAGTCCTCCTAGATTATAGGAGATGGATAATGGTAAATAAGCATCCTGGGTCGGAACAATTCTTCCTTGAGAGCTTGAATAGGTAAATGTTTGATATGCGAGTCCGTTTGCACTAACACGTAGGGATGGGGTGAGTGCAACAACGAAGATAAAGAATAATATAAGTAGTTTTTTCATTATTTGATACCCGAATGTGCCATGGTGTTCATGACCTTACTTTGCAAGATGATAAATAAGACTAAATTTGGAACAAACATTAGAAGACCACCAGCTGCTGCCATCCCTTGACCGGCAACTGTATTTCCTTGAGCTGACGTTAAACTCATCATATAAAATGCGAGTGTTCGCTTCGATTCATCATTGATATATAAAACAGATGTTGAAACATCATTCCAAATAATTTGGAAGGCTAGAATGCCAACAGTAGCAATCGCAGGTGCGATAATCGGCATAATAATCTTGAAGAATATTTCCATTTCCGATGCACCATCAATTTTCGCACTTTCAATCAACTCGTTTGGTGTTTGATCGATAAACTGCTTAATCAAAAACATCGCAACTGGCATGACAATGACCGGTAATATATGTGCCATGTAGGTATCAATTAGTCCAGTTTGGGCGATTATTAAGAATCTTGGAATTTGAACTGCAATTGGCACAAACATTAATGCAAGTGTATTAAGTTCGAATAAAAATTTCTTTCCTTTAAACTTAAGTTTGGATAAAGCATATGCGGAAAGTGCAGTAATTAAAATAGCTAATGTGACACCAATGACAGTAATTAAAATGCTATTAACTAAATATCTTGAAAATGGCACTCCAGATGCAGAGGTGATTCTTGCAAGCTCCAAAAAGTTATCCAATGTAGGTCTTCTAACGAAGAATCTAGGAGGATAAGCGAAAAGCTCACTTTGTGGCTTGAATGCATGATTGACGATAAAAATAATCGGTAGTAGCATCAAAAGCGAGAAAGGCACTAAGAATGAATAGAATGGTATTTGACTCTTATGAAATCTGGTAGGATTTATTTTTGTCCCTTGAAATGTATTGGCTGCCATATCATCACTCCCTTTCCCCTAAAATGCGCCATGTAACCTTGGAAATGAAGTAAACCAAGAGCAGTAAGACCACACTAATTGCTGCTGCATAACCCATCATGTATCGAATAAATCCAAAGTCTTCAATATGGTTGACGATGAGCTGACCAGCATATTGTGGTGTCGGGTTGGACCCAGAGAGTGCAACACCGATACCTCCTGCCTGGAAGGTTGTTACAACCGCCATTACGGCCCCGAAGAGCATTTGTGGCTTCATAGAAGGAATGGTAATATAAAATATTTCTTGTGTACGGTTTTTGATTCCATCCATGTAGGCTGCTTCATGTAAGGTTTGATCGATATTTAAGACCCCTGCAAGCATCGCTAAAAAGCCGACACCCATGCTGCTCCATAGCGAAACAACAATCATGATGGTCATTAAATATTGTGGTGATTGTAAAAACTGGATTGGCTCTAGAATAACACCCCAGTTTAAGAGTAAACTATTTAAATAACCCTGTGAATCATCTGAGAAAATAATACGCCACATGGAGGCAAGTGCCACACCAAATGTTAGAGATGGCGAATATAAAATGATTGCAAAAACTGTTCTTGGCTTCGCAGGAATTTGTGATAGCATCCAAGCGAGTAAAAAGGATAAAATATAGCCAACAGGACCAACAATTAAGGCAAACTTTAATGTATTTGATAATACAAACTGCATGAATACTGTATCCATGGTAATCAGTTCGATATAGTTTGTAATTCCGATAAATCTTGGAGCTTGAATCGCGTTAAAATAAGTAAAAGATAAGAAAATTGCAGCTAAAACGGGAATAACGACAAACAGAAAGAATAATGTCCAATAGGGCACTAAAAACCATGCCGGACGATTCATTTTACTAATCATTGCCTACCTCCGTTAACCATCTGTCGATGTTATAGATACTAGGAACGATATATTCTTTAATGATTTCACCTCTATAGGTATAGCCAAATTCTGCCATCTTATAGATAATCTCACGATTCGATATCCGTACAGCTTCATCAAGTGCTTGTCTTGGGTTCATACCGGAAAAGACGATTTTCGTCCATGCGTTACTAATTTCACGCTCAACCATGTAGGTTCCTGGAATACGTGATGCTTCAATTCCATAGCCCCATTGCTCAAGCACAATATTTTTATATTCATCAGGCATCGAAAGTGTTTTAAACGCGTCTACATTTGCTGTGTTCCAAAAATAGGCTTGACCGTAGGTCGATTGTAGTAAAAATGCGAACTCACTTTGAATATCTGTTGACATCCACCATTTTAAGAAATTCCAAGATTCCTCTGGGTATTTTGTAGAGCTCATAATCATATTGGCCTGAGCACCAACTGCGGAGTATCTAACAATCTCATCAGTTTCTGCATTATATACTCCAGGGTGTAAGTCCATTCCCCATAATCCATCAAGTTCTACTGCTGCAGTTTCTAGCAATATATAGGTTGATAAATCAGAAATACCAATTGGAAGAAGACCATATCTAAAGTGATTATAGAAGGATGCCACAAACTTAGGCATATTATAGAGTGTATACAAATCGCTCATTAGCTTAATGCCTGCGAGTGTTTCATCACTATTAATTGCTGTTTGCATACCATTTGGTGAATAAAGATCGCCACCAAATTGATAAATAAATGGTAGTGTTGCTACAAATGGCTTGAGTCCTGAAAATTGAGCGAGTGGAACGAAATAATTCATGCCATAGCTTTGAAGCAGTGGTAATATTTCAATGATTTCATCCCATGTTTGTGGAATATGAGTGATACCTATAGATTCAAGAATATCTTTTCTGTAGTAGGTTACCCAAAAGTTTTGCGTACCTGGTATCGCATAAACTCCTTCTTCAAAGACATAAGGAATCATTGCACCCTTAGTAAAGTGCTTAACTAGGTCTTCATAGCCCTCAAACTGGCGTAGGTCAAGTGCTGCATTTCGTACTGCGAAATCGTAGGGCAGCCAGTGATTAACACCAATCGTGACATCAGGTGCTTGTCCGCTTGCGTTAGCTAAAACGAGTTTATTTTGATCAGGCATTTGTGATAGCGTAATACGCATATCCCCATCATATTTATCATCAATTAATGATTGCATGATTTCTATATATTGTCTTGGATGATTGACCCATACCATGACTTCATTATCTTTTCTCTTTGATGCTGAATAGGGATTATTTACAAAGGATAATACAAGTCTCTTTGTTCCTTCCCAAGTACGTACAAAGATGTTTTCATATGGCTTGCTAATTTTTATATCGCCATGGAAAATGGTACGTTCAAGCTCTAAATTAGAACGCATTAAACGTTGCATCATATTCCCTAAAATTTGATTCACAGATGAATCACCATCAGAAAATTGAACCATTAAGCTTGGTAACTTATTGACATCTTTTGCAATATTCTTGAGTCTTGTTGCAGCAACCTTCATATTTCCGATTTCAGATGGCTGATCAAGAACCGATAGTGCTAAAAGCTTTTCATAGGATTCTTCTAATAGTAATGCCCATGAAAGGATATTTGGTGCAGCATGCGGAAAATATGCTTCGATATCCCAGTCGCGATAGCGGTCTGTTCCACCACTTGTGTATCTTTTTATATTTAAGCTTAACTGTTGAATCTCACTCATTACATATTGAATGGTCTCAAGTGTTTGACGGTAAGGATAATTAACTGCTTCTAAAGTAATTGTATTGGTTCCAGCTTCAAGATATATCTTTAAAGGTTCGTTATTCGCATCCGATAAAGTACGATTTAAAAATGAGGTAGTATATGGAAATGCATAGGCTTCAAGAGAGCTAAATGGAACCACTCCATTGATTTTGATTTTTCTAAATACTTGCATATCTTTAATTAAGTACTGACGATACTTAAAGGTTAAATGGTAAAACCCAGCCTGTTCAGCTTCAATTATATAGGTGACAGCTTGTCCACTATTTTGCCATGAATCACCAAAAATCGTATTTAATCTTAAAAATTGTGTATTGTAGTATAAATTCGATGGATCCTGTTCGGGTCTTAAACGAATCGATGGGTCATTACGATGTGCCATTTCTCTTGCTGATACTGTTATTTTATCTTGAATGACTAACGCATTTGGATACATCGAAAGATATTCAGCATAGGAAGGAATTTTTACTTCCTTGACATAATATGCTTGACCAATTAAAAGCTGAGCGTTCACGTAATTGAGTCTTACTACATCACCTGGGTTCAGCTCGAATGCGAAAAGACCAGGATGCATGCCACGGTAATCATTGATTAAGTGGTGATTCCAATCCTTAATTTTTGTAGAGCTTGGTTGGATTTCATTTTGATAACGATCTAATGAAAACTCAGTTGAATTCAATATCCATTTCGATGGTAAAACGAGGGTTTGCGCCTCGTAAAAAGGGGATAAACCATTGATTGTAATTGCTATTTGTGGTGTATTGATACTATTTTCAATTTCTTGATAGTCAATTGCTAAATAATATAGCCCTGAAGTGCTTCCTGTATGCGTAAATGAAACAGGAGTTGTAGATGTTAACAAGAAAACATCCTGGTCAATTCCAGTCATTGTCTCATAAGCTTGGACTGAAGCTCCATGGATCAGATGAGTTTTTGGAATACTAAACCCAGTCATATCACCAGTCAAAATTGCTTTTTCTTCATCAGTTTCTACAATATCGTTGCTTTTATACGATTGAACAACCTCGGTATAAAGTAAGGTGTTGAATGCCTGTGAAAGGTAGGTGTTATCATAATCATACATTAGATTAGAAGCATCATAATATTCATTCATATTGGATTTTTTAAAAAAAGAAAGGCCTATCATCAAAACAAAAAAGAACACTAAAATGAGTAGTGTGATTCGTTTAGGTGACATGTGTGTAAAGAATTTTTTAATTAGAGTCATTCCCTTTTTAAAAAATAAGATTAATTTTTCCATGATACCTCCATTAAAAATGGTTTGGAGAGGGGATTTTTTCCCCTCTCGACCACTTGTATTATAAAATTTAATTGCCTAAGCTAGCGAGCTGTGCTTGAACAAGTTCGTTCGCTTTGTTTTGCCATTGCACTGCATAAGATTGAACTGCTGTTGGTCCTGCAGTTACTAGATTGTTCCAGTTATATGGGTTTTCTGGATCATGAACCCATGCCCAGAAATCTTTATAGCCTGGTAACCATTTGTCTAAGTCTGGCTTAGAATATTCAATACGGTTTAATGTGTAGCTAATACCTTTGATATCATCAACTAGGTTAAATACTCTATCCCAAACGCCTGGATAATCAGCAACTGGGAATCTGTCAAGATGGACAGGAAGATTTCCTGCTAGTTCAGCTGCTGCTGCATCTGCTTCAAGTAAAGATAATCTAGCTTCCCAACCATCTTTACCAAATGTCATCCATTTCGCTAGTAAATACGCTTCTGCTGGATATTCTGTTTGTGAAGATACACATTGGTAGTCAAGAATTGTTGGTGGGAATAATCCAGCTGTACCACTTGGATATGGCCAAAAGCCTAAATTGATATCATCAGCTTCTTTTGCAGCATTGATCACCCAAAATTGCCATGAGCCTTCAATATCCATAGCACCATATCCATATTGAATTAAATAGGTACGAAGTGCTGAGTTTTCTGGAGCATTATAAACTTCTTCGGTAAATCTTGCTGTTGTACCATCAGTTAACTGGTGAAGAGCAACCTTTTGTTCCATTGCAGCAATCCAATCTGCAGATGTGTAATTAAACTTTGTGCCATCCCATGTGTCATATTGTACACTTGCATTGTTCATCATTGGCCATACTTGTTGGAAGTCTGGTGAACCGTACCAAGTATCCATACCAATCACTAGGTTTTCAGGATTAGCTAAATCGAAATTCTTAATTGCTTTCGCAATATTGACGAATTCTTGATGTGTCCAATCCTTAACAGGATAACCGTCATTATCAATACGATATTGACCAGGAACTGTATTTAAATTGGCTTTTTCAAAAATGTCTAGGTTAATCATTATACCCTTTAAAAATTGGAATGAAGGAACTGCATATCGCTTACCGTTATATACACCGGTGAGTGCGATGTTGTCATAGACAAGAGCAGTTTCTGGGTCAGCATCCCATAATGATGCAACGTCCTTTGTTAAACCAGCGTTGATAACTGTTGGAACATTATCAGTTGCGAATACGTCTGGAAGTAGGCCAGCTTGTGCTGCAGTTACAAGATTTCCTGTAAATTCAGCTCCGCTTCCTGCAATTTCAGTACGTAGCGTGACTCTAATATGCGGGTATTTGACCATAAATGCATCAATCATGCGTTGATTGAATGCTGGATTTGCCCAATCCGCGTAAGATAACTCGATTGTCTGTACTGGAGTTGTTGGAACTGTGTTTGGATCGGTTGGAACTTCTGTTTTACCACTACCACAGGCAGCAAGACCAAATGCAAACAATAAAACGAGTAATAGTGCTAATAATCTTTTCATTATTCCCTCCTATTAGTTAAAGTTTGGATAAATTAAAATTTCAGAAATTGTAAGTTTAGCTGGTAAAGAAATTAATGTTCCACCAAGCGTACCAAAATCTAATTCAAATTTAACGTTTGTTACTAAATTAGCAACTGTAAATTCTACAACCACTACCTTTTCAACACCAGCTTCTAGGTTGAAATCATACATGTTTCCTGGAAGAATTGAAGCATATCCAGCATCTGGTAATATCAAATTAACACGAAGGTCTCTTGTGACATCACTTTGAATGATGAATTTTAATACATATTTTCCTGGAGTAAGGTCGCCAATCATTTGATATAGATGAGGTTGGTAAGCTTGTGCAGCTACACCAGTCACATCAATTACCATCTTACCATCAACATAAGTCATTGTACCTTGGCCAGTACCTTCAGTATATAAAGTGAAGCCTAATACTTGGTCAGCAGTTCCATTTAATAAAAGTTCTGGAGCAGCTGCTACATTTTTCTTCATTGAAAGGTTATCAAATGTAAGTGTTTGTGCAACTGCATTATCAACACCTGCTTCAAATGGAGTAAATTGTGTACCAAATTCAAACTTGAATTCGAATGGAAGAGTAACTGAAGAGCCTGTAGTAAATGTTAATGTATATGTAGCCTTTGTTGTAGTAATTGCAACAGGACCAGTTGTTACTAAGTTATTCCATCCACCAGCTTCACCTTGTGTAAAGAATGGTGTTAAATTAAGTGCCTTTGATGCATATGCATCAAATGTAAATGTGTAGGATGTGTCAGCTTCTAAAACAAGCTTAGTTCCATAAATAAGTTGTAGTAAATATCCAGCAGTACCATTCGTATACTTGTTTAAAGTATATACAAATTCACCATTAACAACTGTAAGTGTAGCTTGTGAACCTTCCCAGTCATTATGGAAACCAACCCAACCAAGGTTAGAGAAGTCACCATTTGTTACGATTTCATCTAATAGAGCTTCTTGAAGTTTAACTTCAGAGAATTTAACTAGACCATTCGCAAATCCTGGTTGTGTACCAAGTTCAAACACGATATTCACAACGTGTGTTGGCTTAGTCACAGTAAATAGTACTTCATAAGTAGCTTCTGTAGTTGTAATTGCAACACCATCTTCTCTTGC
>JAUSOA010000148.1 GCA_030656435.1 Acholeplasmataceae bacterium
GCCATAGCTAACTCGTTCATCCCAAAAATTGACAGCCTCATCATAAATACCAACCATACCAACATTGAAATCATTACCTTTGGTAATTGCTAACACTTCATTGATATCTTCATTTTTGATTGGTAATTCAAAGATCATCTCATCATGTTTATAGATGACAGAACCATTAATTAAAACCTTGTAGGTAAATAAAGCGAGTAGGTCTTGTATAATTTCTAGTTTCTTTAGACCTCTGCCTGTAGCAAGCCCAAGAATAACATCTTCTTTGGCAAATAATTCCTTAAGAAGCTTCTCAGTTTGGATTGGAACCATACCAAGTGTATTATTATACAAGGTGTTATCAACATCGAAGAATATTATCGTTTTCATGTGCCACCTCTTAAAATATTATAGCATAATAAGTATTACACTACCATTTTTCCAAGTTTTATTATACAATAGATATGAAATATTCGTTGCTGGAGGATTAAACAATGAAAAACCCGTTACTCAATACCGGTGAACTCGGCATTTTTGCACTAGGGGGACTTGGTGAAGTTGGAAAAAATATGTACATCTATGAAATAGAAGATCAGATCTTTGTTGTAGATGCAGGTATACTATTTCCTGATGAACATTTACTTGGAATTGACTATGTCATTCCAGATTATACATACTTAGTTGAAAACCAAGATCGGATCGTGGGTCTTTTCATTACGCATGCTCATGAGGATCATATTGGTGGTATACCTTATCTACTTAAAAAGATAAATATTCCAAAGATTTATGCTGCTGGTATCGCTGTTGACTTTATCGAATACAAATTATTAGAGCATACAGATATTAAAGCTCCACAAATTGAAGAATATAAGAGCTACTATAAATATCAATTTAAGAATGTAGAATTGTCCTTCATTCGGATGAATCATTCGATTCCCGATATGTTTGGCTTCGTATTTAGAACTCCTCAAGGAATTCTTTTCCATACAGGAGACTTTAAGATTGACTTTACTCCAGTTGGACCAAGTGCAGAATTTGATAAGCTTGCTGCTATTGGTAGTGAAGGTGTCTTATGCATGATGTCAGATTCCACGAATGCTGAAAGAGATGAACTGATTCAATCCGATAGTAAAATTGGTAAATCAATTAATGAACTCTTTTCAAGAATGCCAGGTCGAATTATCATTGCAACATTTGCATCCAATATGTATCGCATTCAACAGATTATTGAATCCTCTGTCTTAAATGGCAGAAAGGTTGCTGTTTTTGGTCGAAGCATGGAACGTGCAATTGAAATTGGTATGCAAACTGGTTATATCAAAGTACCAAAGGATACCATTGTATCCAATGAACAATTTACAAGACTTAAAGCCAATGAGGTGACCATCTTAGTTACAGGCTCACAAGGTGAACCCTTAGCAGCACTTTCAAGAATAGCAAACGGCTCACACCGTCAGGTGAAGGCGATGCCTGGTGACACAGTCATCTTCTCCTCTTCTCCAATCCCAGGAAATCAAGAAGGTGTCAATCGAACTATCAATAAGTTATTTAGATTAGATGTTGAAGTTATCACTCATGGTCCACTTGCAGATACACATACCTCTGGTCATGGTGCACAACAGGATTTAAAGCTCGTTTTAGCTTTAGTGAAGCCAAAGATGTTTATACCTATTCATGGCGAACATAGAATGCAAAAGCATCATAGAGAGCTAGCAATTGATTGTGGAGTGAATCCTAAAAATATACTGATTTTAGATAATGGTGAGGTTGCAGCAATAACTGCTGACACGATTCGTCTTGCAGGTAAAGTCACTAGTGGTGAGGTTTATATCGATGGTACAGGCATCGGAGATATTGGAAGCACTGTAATCAAGGAAAGAAAGTTGTTATCTGAAGAAGGTTTATTTTCAGTCATTCTATCAATTAATTCAGTTACAAAGAAGCTTGTCAACGAGCCAACAATCATTTCAAGAGGCTTCATTTATATGAAGGGTAATGAAGAGATTACACAATCACTTGCCAATGAAGCGAAAAAAATTACACAAGCTGAACTGAATAAAAAAATGTATAATGAACTGAATCTTAAGCAAGCCGTTATTGATCATTTGAATACTAAAATCTTTGAATTAACTCAAAGAAAACCATTGGTTATCCCTGTGGTTGTAGACTTAAAAGCTTAAATCATTTGAATCTAGATATGATAAAGCGAGTTCAGATTGAACTCGCTTTTGTTCTACATATAATCCAAAAATGAATCAAAAACATACTTGGTAACTAGTGCATCATCTTTTGCATCATGTTCTTGGATAAAGTCGACATCAAAATATGCTTTGTAGGCCTTAAATAAGCCAAGATCATCCTTTAGGTTATAATAATCTTTATGTAGCTTCAAAAGATCGACAAAATCAAAATCGTTGGTTAATTTCTCTTTCCCATGAATTTCATAAGAATCGTTTAAAGCGGTTAAATCATTTTTACCCCAAACCACAAGCTTTGGTTGATATTCTTTAACTAGTTTTTCTAAGCTTTCATAAAAATGTGAATAGGGGAGTGCATCCTTAAAAAATTGTTCTTCATCGAGCTTAAGAAATTTCTTTGTCCGTTTGGATAGTGTAGTTCTTTCCTTAGGTAACACATAATAACCATCTGAATGAAGAATTGGACCTCTAGCTTCAGCAAGAGCATATCCAACTTGAATAATCTCTGGTTTAAATTCGGTATCATGATATCCAGGCATGGTCATTTCAAAATCGATAAATAGATAATATTTATTTTGATTCAATACGTGACGCATATCATGTCTTAGCTTAAATAAATCATAGTGAACAATATATGGACTTAATGAAATGATTTGGTTAAAATGTGCTACCTGATAAAATGAGTAAAGTCCAATCTTTTTCATTTTTGGTGCAATTTCAAAATCAACGAGTACACCTTTTCTTAAATATGGAAAAAATGTTTTTGATAATCGATTGGTTAAATAGAAGCCAATCTTCTTACCATCATAGATCATATAGAATATCTTTTGTTTTTCGTCAATGCTGTGAATGATTCTTTTCATGTTAATTCCTCTTTCAGCTTTTTTGCAATCTCAATGGGTATACCAAGTTCTTGAAGGGTTTCTTCACTTGCGTTTTTGATTTCTTCAATCGATGTAAAGTGGCTTAATAAAGCCTTTTTTCTTTTCGCTCCGATTCCCTTAATCTCATCAAGTGGTGAAGATATCGCTTTTTTGTTTCTTGTAGAACGATGGAAATCAATTGCAAATCGATGTACTTCTTCAGATATCTTTAATAATAGCTTATAAATTTCGCTTTGCTTAAGCAAGGGTATAACCTCATTTTGATAAACAAGGGCCTCTAGACTATGCGTCTTATTCTTCTTTAATCCTGCAATTTTAATTTTTAATCCTAGGCTATCCAATACTTCTTGTGCTGCAGAAAGCTGACCTTTTCCACCATCAACTAAGATTAAATCTGGAAATGCTTTATTTTCCAGCATTAACTTTTGATATCTTCTGTAGGTGACTTCCTTCATCGCTTGATAATCGTCATTGGTTGTTGTTTGTAAATGATATTTTCTATAGCTCTTTCTTTCAAAATCACCATCTTTAAAAACAACCAATGCAGAAATCGGTGCAGTGCCAAATAGCTGCGCATTATCAAATATTTCAATATGATTGACTGGATGCTTGATTAACTCTGCTAGATCCTCGAGAGCCTTTTGTTTCTTTTCGTCCCTATGTCTATAAAGCATAAAATGATGTTCTAAGTCATAGTCTGCATTTTTTGAAGCGAGTTCTGTAATCTTTTTCTTGTCACCTTTTTGAGGAATCAATGCTTTTTTGCCGAAATATGGCTCAACATCCTCCCATTTGAAGCGATCACTAAAAAGGATTTCATCTGGTGAAGTGACTTCATAAAATTGTTGGAGGTAGGAAAATATGGTATCCATAAATTCACCAACATATGCAAATACAACCTGATGATGGTCAACAATTTTTCCTTGACGCATCATGAGTATTTGAATAGATATGTCGTCTTTCGAATAGGCATAGCTAATTGCATCTCTATCTTTAAAGTCATTTAAGTTAATGATTTGTTTTTCAGTTGTTGCTTCAATATGGTTGATCATATCTCTAAATTCAATTGCCTTTTCATATGCCATTTCTTCAGAGGCTGAAGCCATTTCTTTGTTTAACCTATTCAAAACTTCTTTTGTATCCCCTTTTAAAAATCTGGAAATTTCAAGAACAGTATCTTTATAGTCTACTTCTTTATGGATACAAGGAGCTAAGCATTGACCAATATGAAAATACAGGCAAGCCTTCTTAGGAAGTGTTTCACATTTTCTTAATGGGTAAAGGCGGTTTAACAATCTAACTGTTTCTCTTGCCCCATAAACATTGGGATAGGGTCCAAAAACCTTTCCTTTCACATCCTTTTGTCTAACTACTTGAAGCTTTGGATATGTTTCTTCAGTGATTTCAATATAGGGATATGTTTTGTCATCGACTAAACGAATATTATATCTGGGCAAATATTGCTTGATTAAATTGATTTCTAAAATAAGTGATTCATGCTCACTATTGGTTAAGACATAAGAAAAATCACGAATCTCTGAAACGAGTCGAGTTGTTTTTTCGTTATGTGCCCCAGTGAAGTAAGTCTTCACACGGTTTTTTAAGTTCTTCGCTTTACCAACATAAATGACTTCGTCATTGCTGTTTTTCATTAAATAACAGCCTGGCTCAGTAGGTAAATGCGATATCTTATCTTTTAGATTCACTAATAATCACCATTTCTATTGTATCATATCTAAAACGACTACTTCATTTGAAAAAATCTTGGCTAAATAAAAAAGCGATTGCTCGCTTGATTATTTAGGATTCAAAATCAATTTTGACTTTTCCATCTAATATTTCTTCTAGTGCAATACCAATCGATTTAACACATTGTGTATCTTCGACTTTTAGTTTTTCTGATTCGATGATTTGTGCAACTTTGCTAGCGGCATATACCAATTTGTATTTAGAATCAATCTTTGATAACAGTTTATCAATCGATGGATAACGCATTCCGTCTTTGTTCTTTGTCATTTTTTATTTTTCTCCAATCATCTTAATATAGTTGTGTATTGTTCTTTCAGTTTTCGCATGCTCTGCACGAATAATTGCCATGATGCGGTCTGCAGCATTATTAACTTCATCGTTAACAACGATATAGTCATATTTGTGTGCAAGTAAAAACTCAGATTCTGCCTTTTTCATACGTTTTTCAATCATTTCAAGAGGTTCTGTTCCTCTATTTTTCAAGCGTTCATAAAGTGCTTTTTTCCCTGGTGGAACCAAGAAAATAAACACAGCTTCCTTCATTTGTTTGCGCACTTGCAGTGCACCCTCAACTTCAATTTCAAGAACGACTTCTTTTCCTTTATCCAGTTGTTCTTCAACTTTGTCGAGTGGAGTTCCATAATAATTGCCAACGAATTCTGCCCACTCTAAAAACTTATTTTCTTTAATTCGCTTCAAAAATGTTTCTTTGTCAACAAAATAATAATCGACACCTTCGACTTCACCTTGTCTAGGAGGTCTAGTAGTCATTGATACAGAATAAACAAGATCATGATGTGGCATTTGAAATAAGGCTCTTCTTACAGTACCTTTTCCCACACCTGAAGGACCAGAGATAACGACTAATAATCCGCGTTCATTAAGTTTCATGGGCTCCTCCTTATGCTTGATATTTACTATCTATTATATATGATAAACCTAAGGGTG